>VAYV01000116.1 GCA_005883175.1 Actinomycetota bacterium | reverse complement strand
ATCGATGTTCGGTGTTACTTCGAATACAACTCAACGATCAGCTGCTCTTGCACCGGCACGTCGATGACGTTCCGTTCGGGCAGCGCGCGCACGTTGGCCTTCAGCGTGTCGCGGTCGACCTCGAGCCAGTCTGCCGGCGACCGCGTCTCGTTGAACGCGATCGCGTGCAACACCGGCTGAACGCGCCGGCTCTTCTCGGTGATCTGGATCGTGTCGCCCGGCCGCGCGCGCATCGACGGGATGCTCGCGCGCTTGCCGTTCAGCTCGACGTGGCCGTGACGCACCAGCTGACGAGCCTGGTCCCGGCTGAGCGCGAAGCCGGCGCGATAGACCACGTTGTCCAAACGCGACTCCAACAGGCGCAGCAGGTTCTCACCCGTGATGCCCTTCATCCGCACCGCTTCTTTGTAATAGTTGCGGAATTGCCGTTCGAGCACCCCGTAGATGCGGCGCGCGCGCTGCTTCTCGCGGAGCTGCGCGAGGTACTCGGTTTCCTTCGTGCGGCCGCGGCCGTGCTGGCCCGGCGGGAAGGGGCGCTTCTCGACGGGGCACTTCGGCGTCTCGCACTTCGGGCCCTTGAGATAGAGCTTGATCTTCTCGCGACGGCAGAGCTTGCAGTCGGCGTCTGTGTACCGCGCCATGCTTAGACCCGCCTCCGTCGCGGCGGCCGGCAGCCGTTGTGCGGCACCGGCGTGACGTCCTGGATACCGGCGACTTCCAAACCGGCAGCGGCGAGCGACCGGATCGCGGTCTCGCGGCCCGAGCCCGGTCCCTTCACGAACACGTCGACGCGGCGCACGCCGTGCTCCATCGCACGCTTCGCCGCCGCTTCCGCGGCCAGCTGCGCCGCGAACGGCGTCGACTTGCGCGAGCCCTTGAAGCCGACGTTGCCGCTGGAGGCCCAGCTGATCGTGTGGCCCTGCGGATCGGTGATCGTCACGATCGTGTTGTTGAACGTCGACTTGATGTGCGCGTGACCGTGCGGGATGTTCTTCTTCTCTTTGCGCTTGGTGCGCTTGGGCTTCGCCACTAACCTCTCTCCCGTTTATCCGGCCGTCCTACTTCTTGGCCTTGACCTTCTTGGAGCCTGCGACCGTCTTCTTCGGTCCCTTGCGGGTGCGCGCGTTGGTGTGCGTGCGCTGCCCGCGGACAGGGAGGCCGCGGCGGTGGCGGATCCCCTGGTAGCAGTTGATCTCGACCTTGCGCTTGATGTCCTGCGACACCTGACGCCGGAGATCCCCTTCGACCTTGTACTTCGCGTCGATGAAGTCGCGCAGCCGGACGATCTCGTCGTCCGACAGGTCGCGCACGCGCGTCGCGGGAGCGATCCGCGCAGCCGTGACCGTCTCGCGCGCGAGCGACGGGCCGATCCCGAAGATGTACGTCAACCCGACTTCGACGCGCTTGTCGCGCGGAAGGTCGACGCCTGCGATTCGAGCCATTTCCCTACCCCTGACGCTGCTTGTGCCGTGGGTTCGAGCAGATCACCATGACCCGGCCGCCACGCCGGATCACCTTGCACTTCTCACACATCTTGCGAACGCTCGGACGCACCTTCATGACGCTCTCCCTGATGGCAAGCCGCCCAAAAGCGGTGTGGCCGCGCCTGCGGATCGTTCGACCCGTGCCCCGCCTATCCATTCCAGCAGCCGGCACGGCGACCCGCTTCGGAGCCGAAGGCGCAGTGTAGCAGGCCTGCTGACCTGCGGAAAGCCGCTCGTCACGCAGGGACCGCGGTCAGGACTTCGGGGCCGTTTTCGGTGATCGCGATGGTGTGCTCGAAGTGAGCCGACAGGGCCCCGTCGGCCGTCACGACCGTCCAGCCGTCCGGGAGGAGGCGGGTCTCGAACGTTCCGATGTTGACCATCGGCTCGATGGCGATGACGAGGCCCGGTTCCAGCTTCAGGCCGGTCCCCGGCTTCCCGTAGTTCGGGACCGGCGGGTCCTCGTGGAGCGCGCGCCCGATGCCGTGGCCCACGTACTCGCGGACGACGCTGAATCCCGCGCCCTCGGCCGTGGTCTGAACGGCGGCGCCGATGTCGTGGATCCGGTTCCCGGCCTTCGCTTCCGCGATCCCCGCTTGCAGGGACCGGTCCGTCGTCTCGATCAGCTTCAGCGCCTCCTGCGAGACTTCTCCGACCGGAACGGTCACCGCGGAGTCGCCGTGGTAACCCTCGACGATCGCGCCACAGTCCAGCTTGATGAGGTCGCCGGCCTTGAGCGCGCGTTGCCCCGGGATCCCGTGGACGATCTCGCTGTTGATCGAGGTGCAGATCGTCGCGGGGAATCCGCGGTAGCCCTTGAACGACGGGACCGCGCCGCGCGCGCGGATCTCACGCTCGGCGATCTCATCGAGCTCCTGCGTCGTCACGCCGGGCTTGACCGCGGCCTGAAGGATCTGCAGCGTCTCGCCGACCACGCGGCCCGCGCGCCGCATCTTCTCGAGCTCCTCGGCCCGCTTCCGCATGATCATGCCTTCGCGGCCTCCAGTGCCTTGGCGATCCGCTCTTCGACCTCATCGAGCGTTCCTACCCCATCGACATGGACGAGCAGCCCTCGCTTCTCGTAGTACGCGATGAGCGGTGCCGTCTGCGCGTGGAAGACGTTCAGCCTCTTGCGGATGACCTCGGGCCGGTCGTCGCTGCGCTGGAACAGGGTCATCCCGTCGTACGGACAGGTCCCGCCCGCATCGTGGGGCCGGTTGAACGTGCGGCCGCACGTCGCACACGACCAGCGAGAGGAGAGCCGCTGCACGATCAGGTCGTCGGGAACCTCCAGGCTGACCACCGCGTCGAGCTTCTGTCCGATCTCTTTCAGGTTCGCTTCGAGCGCATCGGCCTGCGCCGGGTTGCGTGGGAACCCGTCGAGGACGAACCCGTCAGCGGAATCGGCCCGCGATAGCCTCGTGCGCAGCAGCTCGAGCACGATCTCATCCGGCACGAGCTCGCCTTCGTCCATGTAGCTCTTCGCGAGCTTGCCGATGTCCGTTTTCCACTCCACGGCGAAGCGGAGGAGGTCGCCGGTCGCGACGTGCGGCACGTTGAAGCGCTCGGCGAGCCGCACTGCCTGCGTCCCCTTCCCCGCCCCCGGAGGCCCCAGCAGGATGAACCGCATGCCGGCTACTTCAGGAAACCTTCGTAGTGGCGCATCATCAGCTGCGACTCGATCTGCTTCATCGTCTCGAGCGCGACGCCGACCATGATCAGCACCGCGGTACCCGCGAAGGGGAACGACTGAACCTTCCACGCGCCTTGCGCGATGAACGGGAGCACGGCGATCGCGCCGAGGAAGATCGCGCCGGGCAACGTGATTCGGGTCAGGATA
>VAYV01000142.1 GCA_005883175.1 Actinomycetota bacterium | reverse complement strand
CGCGGCGGGCATCACCAGCCCCAGTCCCTCGTCGGCACAGTTCGACATTACCGACTTCGTCTTCACGTGCACGAGCGCCTGCGACAGCCACAAGCTGAAAACCGATGACGGGAACACCGCCGGGCAAGTGACGACCACCTCCGGCGGGCTTCTGACGATCTCGTTCGGCACCTTCCCGTTGGACTGTCCGGACTACGTCGAACCGCCGACGGCGACGATGACGTTCACGTTCAGCGGCACGGGTCAGAAGACCGCCCTGTATACCATCGGATCTGCGGTCGTCGATCGACCGGCCTCGAAGTACGAGGCGTGCTACGCCTCACCGAGGGACGCGAACCATCCCGCTTTCACGACGCTCGGCGGCGGTCTCGCCGACGCCCAGACGATCGACGGTCAAGACCTATGGGTCGGGCTGCTTCCTCCGTGCGCGATCAAGTCACCGGTCGCTCCCTGTCTCGTCGGATCGCCGAAGGCCAACAAGGATGGAAGCGTGACGCTCACCATCCTCGCGCCGCCAGGCGACCCGCACATCCAATAGGAGGCCAGACGCCGGCGGTCGCGCTCTCACGACGGGTCGAGGCCGGGTGCTCGCGGAGCGCCCCGGGACGGCCGGGAACGCCATGCTGATCTGCCCGAACTGCGGCGAGGAGAACCCGGACCGATTCCGTCTGTGCGGCTTCTGCGGGACGACCCTCGTTTCGGAGCAGCTCACCGACAAGGTACGGAAGACCGTCACGATCCTCTTCTGCGACCTGAAGGGGTCGACGCCGCTCGGCGAGAAGCTCGACCCCGAGTCGCTGCGCGAGGTCCTCGCGCTGTATTTCGACGAGATGAGCGGCGTGCTCGAGCGGCACGGGGGCAAGGTCGAGAAGTACATCGGCGACGCCATCGTTGCCGTGTTCGGTCTTCCGCGCGCGCACGAAGACGACGCGCTGCGCGCGTGCCGGGCGGCGCTCGACATGGAGCGCGCGCTCGAGCGGATCAACGAAACCATCGAGGCGCGGTGGGACGTTCGCTTAGAGAACCGGACCGGTGTGAACACCGGCGAAGTCATCGCCGGTGAAGCTTCGGCGAGCCAGCACCTCGTCACCGGAGATGCCGTGAACACGGCCGCTCGCCTCGAGCAGAACGCGCCGACAGACCAGGTGCTGATCGGTGATCCCACCTACCGGCTCGTGCGCGACGCCGTCGAAGTTGAGATCGTCGAGCCGCTCGAGCTGAAAGGCAAAGCCGAGCGCGTTCCCGCTTACCGGCTCGTCGCGGTGCACAGCGACGAAGCGATCGCGCGCAACCTCGACTCGCCGATGGTCGGACGAACCAAAGAGCTCGGCGTCCTGAACGACGCGTTCGACCGAACCACGACCCAGAGCGCAGCACACCTCGTCACGGTCTTCGGACCGCCCGGCGCCGGCAAGTCACGCTTGCTCCGCGAGTTCCTCAATCGCGTGCGGGACGACGTGACGACCGTCCACGGCCGATGCCTTTCGTACGGAGAAGGCATCACGTTTTGGCCACTCGCCGACATCGTTCGCACGATCGCGGGCATCACCGACGACGACAACCTGGAGGCGGCGCGCGCGAAGCTCGACGCGTCGATCGAAGACGTCGAGGTTGCGGAGCGTGTAGCAGCTGCGGTCGGGTTGTCCGACGCTCCTTTCTCGGTCAACGAGACCTATTGGGCGGCCGCCAGATTCTTCGCGCAGCTTGCGTGCAAGAAGCCGCTGGTGGCGGTGATCGACGACATCCATTGGGCCGAGCAAGCCTTCCTCGACCTCCTGCGATCGGCGATGCGTTCGCTGCAGACGGTGCCGGTGCTGTTCCTCTGCTCCTCTCGGCCCGAGCTGCTCGAGGCGCATTCCGATTGGGGGAATGGCGAGAGAGAGTACGACGTAGTCTTGAAGGCTCTCACCGCCGAAGAAAGCGCGAGCGTCATCGAGAACATCCTCGGGAGCGGCGAGATAGACGGACGAGCGCGCGCGCGCATCATCCAAGCCGCCGAAGGGAACCCACTGTTCGTTGAGCAGATGGTGTCGATGCTCGTGGAGGACGGGATCATCGAACGCGACGCATCCGGAGCGTGGCGCCTCATCCGCGACCTCGACTCGCTCGCGATGCCGGGTTCGATCAACGCGCTGATTACCGCGCGCCTCGACCGGCTCACCGCCGGAGAGCAGAGCGTGCTCCAGCGGGCCGCGCTCATCGGGCAGCAGTTCTTCCGTGATGCGGTCGAGCACCTTCTCTCGCCCGAGACCCGGCCGACGATCGACCAGACCCTGGAGAGCCTCGTTTTCAAGGGGCTTATCGTTCGGAACCAGGTCTCGGTGGCCGGTCTCGAGACGTTCCGCTTCGTGCACATCCTCATCCGCGATGCCGCGTACGCCGGCATGCTGAAGCGGGCGCGCGCAGAGCTCCATGAAGCGTTCGTCGACTGGGTCGAAGGCGCGAATCCCGATCGCGTCCGCGAATTCGAAGAGATCCGCGGCTATCACCTCGAGCAGTCGTTCTTGATCCTCGGCGACCTCGGCCCGCTCAACGACCACGGCGTGAGCCTCGGGCTCCGCGCATCCAAGCACTTGGCCGCAGCCGGCAAACGTGCCGTCGCGCGCGCCGACATGCACGCGGCCGCCAACCTCCTGCGGCGCGCAGCGGTGCTCGTCCCCCTCACCGATCCCGTCGGCCCCCGCCTTCACTTGGACGCGGCCGAAGCGCTCTTCGAGGTCGGCGACTTCTCATCCGCGGACGAGAGCTTGGTCGCATCGATCGACGGCGCGACCGCGTGCGGCGATCAAACCCTGGCGACCACGGCGTCGCTGGTCCGTCGGCAGTTCCATTTCATGACGGAAGCGGAAGGACAGGAAGACGAGCTGATCGCGGAGGCCACCCGCGGCATCGAGATACTCGGAGCCGCCGATGACCATTCCGGGCTCGCGCGCGCCTGGCGACTCCTTTACTACGTCCACGGGACGGTATGCCGATATGCGGCCGCAGAGAACGCCGCCGAGCAGACAATGGAGCACGCTCGCATCGCCGGAGACACGGTGATGGAGAAACGCTTCCTGTACGGCCTCGTCATCTGCGCGGTCTACGGTCCCACGACGGTCCCGGATCTGATCGCGCGCTGCGAGCAAGTGCTCGACCGAGCGGGCGACGACCGAAAGACCCGGGCGTTGACCGTCAGCGCGCTCGCACGGGCAGAAGCGATGCTCGGTGACTTCTCGCGGGTCCGAGAGCTGTACACGTCGAGCCGCGCGACGCTGGAAGACCTCGGGTGGAACCTGCACGCCGCGCTGATCTCCCACAACTCCGGTCCCATCGAGATGATGGCCGGAGACCTCGAGACCGCTGAAGCAGAGCTTCGAAGAGACTACGAGGCGCTCGAGAAGATGGGCGAGCGAAACTACCGTTCGACGACCGCTGGCTGGCTGGCAGAAGTTCTCTACCGCAGCGGCCGCGACGAGGAAGCGCTCACGTTCACGGACGCGTGCGAGGAGATCGCCGCTCCGGACGATGTCACGTCCCAGTTCCTTTGGAGGACGGTTCGCGCGAAGCTGCTCGCGCGCAAAGGCATAGCGGAGGCCGCGGAGTCCCTTGGGCGTGAGGCGTGTCGCATCATCGAGCGTTCGGATGACATCGATTCCCAGGGGCAGGCCCTCATGGATCTCGTGGTCGCCACGCGTGAGGCGCGCGCGCGCCTGAGCGCGCTGGAAGGCAACCGGCATGCTTCACCCGCCGCCGACGAGCTGGCGATCGTGATCGACCTCGACAAGACCCGGCATCCCCTGACAACCTGACGTCGCAGGAACCGGGTCGGTTTCCGCCGAATCGAAGACCCACGAAGCGGCAGTATCCTCAGCTGCGCTTGACGGCACATGACCCTTGTGTCAGCATTTGTTAGAGGAGCCAAACGGCATCCGTTAGGCCTCCCTAACACTTAAGGAGACCGCGAGGCCCCCATGAGCACCGCACAGACCGTTGCCCTCGGCGCGATCGCCGGCTTCACGATCTTCCTCGGTCTTCCCGTTGGGCGGATGCGCAGCGAGAACGTCAGGCTCAAGACGTTCCTGACGGGCGTCTCCGCCGGGATTCTCGTGTTCTTGCTCTTCGACATCCTCGAGCATGCGACCGTGCCGGTCGAAGACGCGATCAACGCGATCCGAGACTCTCACCACGGTTACGGCCACCTCGCGGCTGTGGGTTTGGTGTACGCGGGCGGGATCGCGGTTGGGTTGATGGGACTGTTGTACGTCAGCCGGATGTGGCGCCGGCGTCGCTTGCCGGCCAGTCTCGGACCCGGCGCGATGGCCGTCGCGGAAGCGGATGAGGCGCGCGCGCGCGAGCACGAGCTGCTCCATCTGGGGATGTCGATCGCTCTCGGGATCGGCTTGCACAACTTCTCCGAAGGTCTCGCGATCGGCCAAGCGGCGCACACGAACAAGGTCTCGCTCGCGCTCTTGCTCGTCATCGGCTTCGCGCTGCACAACGCGACGGAGGGATTCGGCATCGTCGGGCCGCTCGCGGGGGGCAACATCCGCGCGTCGTGGAAGTGGCTCGGCGTCGCCGGCTTGATCGGCGGCGGACCGACGTTTCTCGGAACGCTCCTGGGCACGACGGTGTCGTCGGATCTGGTGTTCGTCGGATTCCTGGCACTCGCCGCGGGCGCGATCCTCTACGTGATCGGCGAGCTGTTCGCCTCGGGGCGGAGGCTGACCTGGGACTGGATGCTGTGGGGCATCTTGGCCGGCTTCCTGATCGGCCTGGCGACCGACATGATCCTGGTCGCAGCCGGCGCGTAGCGCGGCGCTATAGGCCGTACGTCTTCGCGATGATCTCTTTCATGATCTCCGTCGTCCCGCCGCCGATCGGCCCGAGGCGCGCATCACGCCACGCGCGCTGAACGGGAAACTCCATCATGTAGCCATAGCCGCCGTGCACCTGGAGGGCTTCGTCGGCCACGCGCCAATCGAGCTCGGTGGCGAACCACTTCGCCATGCTCACCTCACGTAGCGCGTCTTCTCCCGCAGCAAGCTTGCGCAACGCGTGATGGGTCAGTGCGCGCGCGGCCGCGATCTCGGTCTCGAGATCGGCGAACCGATGCCGCCACACCTGGAACTTCGCGACCGGCCGTCCGAACACCTCGCGGTCCTTCGCGTACGAGATCGCCGACTCGAGCGTCTTCTGCGCGGCGGCGACGCCGGCGAGCGCCATCACCAGCCGCTCCCACTGGAAGTTCTTCATGATGCAGATGAAGCCTTCATTCTCGTTGCCCAGGAGATTCTCGGCCGGGACACGACACTCGTCGAAGAAGAGCTCGG
>VAYV01000141.1 GCA_005883175.1 Actinomycetota bacterium | reverse complement strand
TGGACTTGGCGTTCACCGACGATCAGTCCTCGCTCCGCGACCTCGCGAAGCAGATCTTTATCGGGTACTGCACCGACGAGAAGCTCCGCGCGCTCGAGAAGACGGGCGCCGCGTTCGACCCGGATCTGTGGGCGGAGCTTGCGCGCGCGCACCTTCTTGGGTTCGGTGTCTCGGAAGAGATGGGCGGCAACGGCGGCGGGATCATCGAGCTGTGCTTGTTGCTCGAGCAGGCAGGCCGCGCCGCAGCCCCGGTCCCGTTGTGGGCTGCGCTCGTCTGCGGCGTGCTCCCGGTCGCGATGTTCGGAACGGAAGAGCAGAAGAGCCGCTTGTTGCCGGAGGTGATCGAGGGACGCTCGATCGTCACGGCCGCGTTCGATGAGCCGGAGTCGCGCGATCCGTCGGCGCCGGCCTGCGTCGCGCGCATCGAGGGCGACGAGTGGCGCATCGACGGAACCAAGACGGAGGTGCCGGCGGTCTCGCTGGCGTCGCGTGTGATCATACCGGCGCTCGCCGCCGACGGCGTCGGGTTGTTCCTCGTCGATCCGCGCGCCCCCGGTGTGACCCTCTCGACGCAAGGGAACACGGCGGCCGAGCCGTTGTCGCAGATGGAGCTCCTGGGCGTGCGCATCGTCGACGCGGACGTGCTCTTGCCGCCCGACGGCCGCGCTGCGCTCGCGATCATGCTCGATCACGCGCAGGTCGGGCTGTGCGCGCTGCAGCTCGGGATCGCCGAGCACGCCTTGCGCCTGACGGCCGAGTACTCGTCCGGCCGCGAGCAGTTCGGGCGGCCGCTCGGGTCGTTCCAGGCGGTGCAGCAGCGCGCGGCCGACGCGTACGTCGACGTCGAAGCGATGCGCTGGACGATGTGGCGCGCGGCGTGGCTGCTTTCCGAAGGGCTGCCGGCCACCGACGAGGTGCTGGAAGCGAAGTACTTCGCGTCGGAGGGTGGGCACCGTGTGCTGGCGGCCGCGCAGCATCTGCACGGCGGCATCGGCGTCGACATGACGTACCCGCTGCACCGGTACACGTTCTTGGCGAAGCAAGCGGAGCTGACCCTCGGCGGCGCGACCGAGCAGCTCGCCAAGCTGGGCGATCGGATGGCCACGTGATGGAAACGCTGCGCGCGCGCGACGTGCACGCCGGGGACGAGCTGCCCGCGCTCGACGTGCCTATCACGACGACGCTGGTCGTCGTTGCGGCACTGGCGTCGCGCGACTTCCAGGACGTGCACCACGACGCGGAGCTAGCGCGCGCGAGCGGGGCGAAGGACGTTTTCATGAACATCCTGACGACGAACGGGTTCGTCGGGCGCTTCGTCACGGACTGGTCGGGACCCGACGCGATCATCAAGAAGGTGTCGATCCGCCTGGGTGTCCCCAACTACCCGGGCGACACGATGAAGCTGACCGGCGCGGTGAAGAAGGTAGACGGCAATGAGGTGGAGGTCGACGTGCGCGGCGCGAACTCGCTCGGCGACCACGTGACCGGAACAGTGAAGGTGCAGCTGCCGTGAGCATCTCGCGCGAGACCGCGATCGCCGGCATCGGCCAGACCGAGTTCTCGAAGGACTCCGGCCGGACCGAGCTCCGGCTCGCGATCGAAGCGATCCAAGCTGCTTTGAAAGACGCCGGCCTGGAGCCGAAGGACGTCGACGGGATGGTGACGTTCACGCTCGACCGCAACGACGAGATCGACATCGCGCGCAACATGGGCATCCCCGAGCTCACCTTCTACAGCCGCGTCCCGCACGGCGGGGGAGCAGCCGGCGGAACGATCCACCAAGCGGCGATGGCCGTCGCTACCGGCATGGCCGACGTCGTCGTTGCCTACCGCGCGTTCAACGAGCGGTCCTGGTACCGCTACGGCATCCCGCGCGACCGCCAGCCGGCGCCGACCGCCGACATGGTGCACTACTCGTGGATCACGCCGTTCGGCCTTTCCACTCCGGCGTCATGGGTCGCGATGTTCGCGCGCCGGTACATGCACGAGTTCGGCGCGACGTCGGAAGACCTCGGCCGCGTCACGGTCGCCGACCGCAAGCACGCCGCGACGAACCCCGACGCGTTCTTCTACCAGCGGCCGATCACGCTCGAAGACCATCAGGCTTCGCGGTGGATCGTCGAGCCGCTCCGGCTGCTCGACTGCTGTCAGGAATCGGACGGCGCCGTCGCGATCGTCGTCACCAGCACCGAGCGCGCGCGCGATCTGCCGCAGCCTCCGGCCCTGATCGAAGGCGTGTCGCAAGGGGTGAGCTACGAGCAGTGGTCGATGAACAGCTACTACCGCGAGATCATCAGCGACCTGCCGGAGATGGGCTTGGTCGCGCGCCAGCTCTGGGAGCAATCGGGCCTCGGACCTTCCGATGTGAAGGCCGCGATGCTGTACGACGCGTTCACGCCGATGGTGCTCGTGCAGCTGGAGGAGTTCGGGTTCTGCGGCCGCGGCGAGGCGAAAGACTTCGTCAAGGACGGCGGCATCGAGATCGGTGGCAACCTCGCGGTGAACACGAACGGCGGCCAGCTCGGCGAGGCGTACATCCACGGGATGAACGGGATAGCGGAAGCGGTGCGCCAGGTGCGCCGCACGGCCGTGAACCAGATCGACGGCCTCGAGCACGCGATCGCGACAGGCGGGACCGGGGTGCCGACGAGCGCCGTGTTGGTCGGCGTGGATCGATGAGCGAAGCGCAAGAGGAAGCGTTGCGCGCGGAAGCGCGCGCGTGGCTGGAAGCGAACTTCGTCCCGTGGCGCGAAAGCGTCGGCAACCCGGCGCGCTACAACAGCGACCAGCGTCGCGCGTGGCACCGCAAGCAATGCGAAGGCGGGTGGGGCGCACCGAGCTGGCCGGTCGAGTACGGCGGCAAGGGATTCGGACCCGTCGAATACGCGATCTGGGCCGAAGAGAAAGCGCGCATCGGAGCCAACATCCCCTTCAACGTGACCGGATTCGGCATGGCCGGGCCGACGATCATCGCGCACGCGACCGAACGGCAGAAGAAGCGCTACCTTCCGCCCCTGCTTGCCGGCGACGAGATCTGGTGCCAGCTCTTCAGCGAGCCGGGGGCAGGAAGCGACCTCGCCAACGTCTCGACGCGCGCGCAGCGCGACGGCGACGCGTGGATCGTCACCGGCCAGAAGGTGTGGAGCTCGCAGGCGCACGAAGCAGACTTCGGGATCCTGCTCGCGCGCTACGACTTCGACAAGCCGAAGCACGAGGGCCTCATCTACTTCATCGTCGACATGCGCGCGCCGGGCGTCGAGGTCCGGCCGCTGCGTCAGATCTCGGGAGAGTCGGAGTTCAACGAAGTGTTCATGACCGATGTGCGTGTTCCGGATGAGAACCGCATCGGCGAGCCGGGCGACGGCTGGCGCGTCGCGATGACGACGCTGATGTTCGAGCGGATGTCGATCGGCTCGGCCACCGGCGGCTATACGTTCCCGTTCGAGCGGCTGGTGGCCCTCGCGCACGCGCACGGCCGTCCCGGTGCGTTGGATCGCCAAGTATATCGGCGTCGGCGGCGCTGGGGGTACGGCTGCTCGGCGGCGAGGGCTTGTTGCTGAAGGACGGGAGTCCGACGCGCGCGTTCCTCGAGGCACCGGCGTTCCACATCGGGGGCGGCACCGACGAGGTGCAGAAGAACGTGGTGGCCGAACGCGTGTTGGGCCTGCCGCGGGACGAGCGGCCGGACAAGCTCGGACCGTTCAGCGCACAGGTGCGGTAGCTATGGGCCTGCTCGAGGGGCAGCGCGCGTTCATCACCGGCGGCGCGTCGGGCATCGGGCGCGCAACGGCGCGGATGATGGCCGCGGAAGGCGCGCGGGTCGCAGTCGCGGATATCAACGGCGACGGCGCCAAAGAGGCCGCCGCCGAGATCGGCGGTCTCGCTTTCGAGGTGGACGTCACCGACCCAGAGATGGTTCAAGCGGCGGTGCGCGATGCGGCCCATGCCTTCGGCGGACTCACGATCGCATTCAACAACGCAGGAGCAGGGTTGCTCGCGAACGTGCACGAGTACAGCGCCGAGCAGTGGGATCAGGTCGTGCGGCTCAACCTGACCGGCGTGTTCAGCGGGACGAAAGCTGCGGTGCCGGTGATCCTCGAGAGTGGTGGCGGGAGCATCGTGAACACCGCGTCGATCAGCGGCGTCCGGCCGTCCGCAGGCGAAGCGCCGTATGCCGCGGCGAAGGCCGGTGTCATCGCGTTGACGCAGTCGGCGGCATTGGAGTACGCGCCGGCGATCCGCGTCAATGCCGTTTCGCCCGGTTGGATCCTCACCGGGCTGACCGCGCCGTGGAAGGAGATCCCCGGCGAGGAGGCGCGCGCAGTCGAGCGCACGCCGATGAAACGCCTGGGCGAGCCCGAGGACATCGCGAAGGTGGTCGTGTTCCTATGCTCGGACCTGGCCGGGTTCGTCACCGGGCAGAACATCGTTATCGACGGCGGGATGATCCTGCACGGGGCAGGCGTGGACGGGATGCTCGCGTACCTGCAGTCGGCGATGCGCGGCGACCCACCGCAGTACTACTGAGGCTCAGTGAGATAAGAGGTCGTCGAGCGCTGCTTCGACGGCTCGGTGGAACGTCGGGTACGCAAAGATCATCGAGCGCAGCCGCTCGACCGTGATCCGTTCGTGCACGGCGAGCGTCAACATCGACAGCACTTCACCGCCGGTTGGCCCCGCCGACGTTGCCCCCACGAGCACGCCGCGCGCGCGATCTTCGATCAGCTTGATGAAGCCGTCGTTGCCTGCTTTATGGATCCACCCGCGCGTCGAGCGAGGGATCGGATACGAACCGATCCTTACGTCGATGCCGGCGTCGCGCGCGCTCTTCTCCGACATGCCGACCGATCCGATCTCCGGATCGAAGTTTCCCTTGCCGGTGATGTCGCCGACCGCCCATACCCCATCGGTCACGCGCCCGCGCTCGTCCACCGATAAGAACTTCGCGTCCGCGGCGACCCCGATCGCTGCCGCGTTCAACTCCGCCAAGGGAGCGCGCCGCCCGACGGCGAGGAGCAGCCTTTCACCGCGAACGGTCGATCCATCCTTCAGCGACAACGCGATATCACCGCCGTCCATCGACGCCTTCTCGGCCGCAGCGCCCGTCCGAACGACGATCCCTTCGCGCTCGAACACCTCGGTCAGCAGCGCGCTCGACTCCGGCTCTTCCGGTCCCAGGATGCGTGAGCCGGCTTCGACCACGGTGACCTTCACGCCGAAGCGTCCGAACATCTGGCCGAGCTCCAGGCCGATCGGCCCCCCGCCGAGGATCGTCAGCGTCGCCGGGAGGTCCTTCGTTTCGATCGCGTGGTGGTTGGTCCAGTAGTGGACGTCGGACAGGCCGGGGATCGGCGGGATCAGCGGCACCGTTCCCGCGTTGATTGCGATCTTCGGCGCTTCAACCGTGGTGCCATCCACCGACAATCGACCCGGCGCGATGAAGCGCGCGCTCCCGCGCATGAAGCGTCCGCCTTTCTTCACGAAGCGGTCGACGGCGACCTGGTCGTTCCAGTCGTCGGTCGCTTCCTCGCGGATGCGCTGCGCCACGACGCTCCAATCGGGCGTGACGCTCGAAGTCCCTGCCATGCCGGGGATCCGTCGCGCTTCCGCCAGCAGGTTCGCCGCGCGGATCATCATCTTCGAGGGGATACAGCCCCAGTACGGACACTCGCCGCCGACCAAACCATGATCGATACCGATCACGTCGAGGCCCTTCTCCGCGAGCTTGCCGGCGAGGTCCTCACCGCCGGGCCCCATGCCTACGACGACTACATCTGCTCGCTCGCTCATCGCCGCCTCCCGGTGCGCGCGTGTCCGGCCGCTCGCATGGGAATACCCTACGTAATCGAGATGGACGCAGCGAAGCCGAGGCTCTCGACGATGCTCGCGCGCGGCGTGCGCAAGAGGTGTCCCCGCTGCGGCACCGGTCACCTCTTCCGGTCGTGGTTCAAGATGCGCGACCGTTGCCCCGGCTGCGGATACCTCTTCGATCGCGGAACGTCGTCGGGGTTCTTCTTGGGTGCATACACACTGAACCTCGTCGTCTCCGAGATGGCGCTCGGCGTTGTGCTCGGCGTCTTGATCTTCAAAGAGGCCACGGGCCACGTCGGTGCGTGGTGGCCGTACATCCTCGTCGCAGCGATCACGCAGGTGACCGTGCCCCTGATCTTCTATCCGTTCTCGAAGACGATCTGGGCGGCGTTCGACCTGTTGGTGATGCCGCTCGACGCGGTCGACGAAGCCGAGGCGATCGTGTCGGCCGCCGACCAACACCGTTCCGAGTAATCTTCCTGCGTGCTCATCTCGTCGCCCGTCATCGGCGCCGAAGACCTGCGCGCGCAATCGGGCTGGGAGCTCAAGCCCGAAGGGCTGTGCAAGGGCGACCGCTGTGTGATCGTGCCGGCAGACGCGCGCAGGGCGGACGGTTCGCTCGACGCTGAAGTCTTGTCCGAGCGGCTCGGCATGGCGCTCGTTCACGACGAGACGCACGATCTCTGGGCGGTCGGACCGGAGTCCGGCGGGCGCGCGCTGACCGATGCGCGCGCCCCGGAACTAACACTTCCCGACGCTGAGGGGCGCGCGTTCACGTTGAGCAGCCTGCGTGGGCAGAAGGTGCTTCTGCTCGCGTGGGCTTCTTGGTGAGGGTGCCGCTTCGACCTGCCCGTGTGGCGGGAACTGCGAGACGAGCTCCACCCCGGCGGCTTCGAGCTGGTGACGATCGCGCTCGACATCGGCGGCATCGACGCGGCCGGTCCGTTCATCGAGCGCGCGCAACCGACGCATCCGTCCCTCGTCGACGACCGCCACGCGCTCGATGAGCTGTTCGGCGTCGTCAACGTTCCGAGCGGCATCTGGATCGACGAAGAGGGGATGATCGTCCGGCCGCCGGAGCCCGCGTGGCCGGGGCGCTCGGTCGTCTCCAAGATCATCACCGGAGAGATG
>VAYV01000140.1 GCA_005883175.1 Actinomycetota bacterium | reverse complement strand
GCGCGCGCGCGGTCCTCGGCGGCGAGCGGACGCCAGACGAATCCCCCACCCCCCTGCTGCAACGCGCGCTCCAACGTGTGGCCGCGGACGTACGGTCGGAACGGGAACCGTTCCGCGGCTCGCGGCCGAACCGGCGGCGCGAGGAGATCTTCTTCACCGGCAACGCGTTGGGGCAGCGCTGCTGCGAGCGCCTCGCCGACGGTGGAGAGGTAGCGGCCGGCCACCCATCGCGCCAGGTCGACGGTGTCTTCGTCGAGGCCCGGGCCGACGACCGCGGCGAGCTCCAAGGGCCGCTCGATATCCGATCCGTCGAGCAGCTCCGTCACGACGCCCACGCGACGGCGCCCACGGAAGGGCGCGCGCACCGCGGAACCGACGTGTACGGCCATCCCGTCCGGGATCGCGTAGGTGAAGACGCGGTCGAGGTGTGCCAGCGCGGTCTCGACGAGGACGACCGAGCAGAAGCCGCTCACCGCATCGGCGGCGTGTGTCTAGATGACCGACTTGAGATCGTCGATGCGGTTCGTCCGCTCCCACGTGAAGTCGACGTCCTCGCGGCCGAAGTGCCCGTACGCGGCGGTCTTGTGGTAGATGGGACGCCGGAGGTCGAGGTCGCGGATGATTGCCGCCGGCCGGAGGTCGAAGACCTCGCCGATCGCTTTCTCGATCTTGCGCGGGTCGATGTCCTTCTCCGTGCCGTAGGTCTCGATCTGGATGGAGACCGGGTGCGCCACGCCGATCGCATACGCGACTTGGATCTCGCAGCGGTCCGCGAAGCCGGCCGCGACGACGTTCTTCGCAACCCATCGTGTGGCGTACGCCGCGGAGCGGTCCACCTTCGTCGGGTCTTTCCCGCTGAACGCGCCGCCGCCGTGCCGCGCCATTCCCCCGTACGTGTCGACGATTATCTTTCGTCCCGTCAGGCCGGTGTCTGCCTGCGGTCCGCCGATCTCGAAGCGTCCGGTCGGGTTGACGAACAGCTTGTATCCCGTATGGTCGAGGCCGAGCTCCTTGAGGAGCGGCTCGACGACGTGCTCGCGAACGTCCGGCGTCAGCAGTGTGTCGATGTCGATCTCTGCTTGGTGCTGGCTCGACACGACGATCGTGTCCACGCGGACCGGCTTGCCTTCCTCGTACTCGATCGTCACCTGCGTCTTGCCGTCCGGCCTGAGGTACGGGATCAGACCCGCCTTGCGGACTTCGGCGAGGCGATGCGCGAGGCGGTGCGCGAGCCAGATCGGCATCGGCATGAGCGTGTCGGTCTCGCGAACGGCGTAGCCGACCATCATCCCCTGGTCGCCTGCTCCTTGCGCGTCGAGGTCCGCCTCCGCTTCCCCCTTGCGCTCTTCCAGCGCGTGGTCGACGCCGACGGCGATGTCTGCCGACTGCTCTTGGATGGAAACGGCGATCCCGCACGTCTCGCCGTCGAACCCGTACTTCGCGCGCGTGTAGCCGATCTCGGTCACCGTCTTGCGGACGATTGAAGGGATGTCGATGTAGGTCGAAGTCGAGATCTCGCCGGCGACGCAGACGAGCCCGGTCGTTATCAGCGTCTCGCACGCGACCCGGCCGAATGGGTCGTCGGTCAGGATCGCGTCGAGGATCGCATCCGAGACCTGATCGGCCATCTTGTCCGGGTGACCTTCGGTCACCGACTCAGAGGTATACAGCCATCGGCGTGTCATCGTCGCTCCTTCGGATACGAGGACCGGACTCGCAGGGCGCCCGGCCGGTTGCCGCGGATATTACCGCTCGTTGCGGGCTTTCAACGCATTCGACACCCGGTCCCAGATCACCTGTGCGATGCCGGATTTCAACTGAAGGGGAACCTCTTCGGCGGTGCCGTCGGCCCCCAGGATGACCACGCGGTTCGTGTCCACCTCGAACCCGGCATCGGTCGCGCGCACGTCGTTCAGGACGATGAGGTCGAGGTTCTTGGTCGCCAGCTTCTTGCGTGCGGCCGCGGCGTGGTCGTCGGTCTCGGCGGCGAAGCCGACCAGGATCTGATCCTTCTTCATCGCGCCGAGCTCGGCGGCGATGTCGATCGTCGGCTCGAGCTCGATCGCGGACGGCGCGTTCGCCTTCTTGATCTTCCCGCCGGCCACCGTCTTCGCCTTGAAGTCGGCAACGGCGGCCGCCTTGACGACGACGTCGGCTTCGTCGAAGCGCGCCACGACCGCGTCGCGCATCTCTTGTGCGGTGCGTACGTGCACGACGTCGACGCGGTCGGGAACCGGAAGGGCCGTCGGTGCGGTCACGAGCGTCACGGCTGCACCGCGGTTGGCCGCCTCGCGCGCGAGTGCGAATCCCATCTTCCCGCTGGATCGGTTGCTTATGTACCGCACCGGGTCGATCGGCTCTTGCGTCCCCCCGGCCGTCACGATCACGCGCACGCCGGCGAGGTCGTGTCCGCGCGCGAGCGCCTCGGCGACCGCCTCGACGATGAGGACCGGCTCGGCGAGACGACCGACGCCTTCGTCTCCGCCGGCCAGCTCGCCCTCTTCGGGATCAACGATGATGGCGCCGCGCTCGCGCAGCGTTCGAACGTTCTCTTGCGTCGCCGGATGCTCCCACATCTCGGTGTGCATCGCCGGCGCGACGATGAGCGGCACGGTGGCGTTCAGCAACACGTTGGTCAGCAAGTCGTCCGCGATCCCGTGGGCCATCTTCGCGATCACGTTGGCCGTGGCGGGTGCGACGACGATCACGTCGGTGTCGCGCGCGAGGCGCACGTGGACGACGAGCTCAGGCGAGTCGAACACATCGGTGGGCACCGAGCGGTGGGTGACGGCTGCGAACGTGGCCGGACCGACGAAGCGCTGTGCGGCCTCGGTCATAAGGGCTTGCACGCGCGCGCCCGCTTTGCCCAGGAGGCGCGCGATCTCAACCGCCTTGTAGGACGCGATCCCACCCGTCACCCCGAGGACCACTCGGGCGCCCCGCAGGGCGCCCAGGTCGGATCGGGATGGCGTTTGGCTCACTTGAACCCTTCGACGACCCGTTCGTACGCGATCTTCGACTGGCTGATCTCCTCCAGCGCGATCGAGAGCGGTTTCCGGCCGGGATCGACCGACGAAACGAGCGGCGCCACGAACTCGCCGATGCCTTCGCCGAGCTGCGTGTAGTACGAGTTGATCTGGCGCGCGCGCTTCGCGGCCAGGATGACCAGGGTGTACTTCGAGTCCACCTGGCCGAGGAGGTCGTCGATCTTCGGTTCGATCAAGCTCATCAGGGGTCTCCTACAGGTTCTCCGGCGGGCGGCGCCGGACGGCTACGCGGTCTCCAGTATACGGAGGACTTCGGACACCGCCTCCTCGAGGTCGTCGTTCACGACGGCGTGGTCGAACTCGTCCGCGGCTTCCATCTCGGCCTCCGCATTGCGCATACGCAGGGAGAACGAGGCGTCGTCCTCGGTCTTGCGGCGGTGGAGGC
>VAYV01000139.1 GCA_005883175.1 Actinomycetota bacterium | reverse complement strand
AAAGTGATCCCCCGCGTGAAGCTGGGGCCGATCTCTGTCTCTCCGCACGGGCTCGGGATCGCGGCCGGCTACGCCGCCGGCGGCTCGCTGCTGGCGAGGCGCGCGGAGCGCCTGTACGGCATCGCGCGCGAGCACATCTGGAACATGCTGATGTGGGCCGTCGCCGGCGTGATTATCGGCGCGCGGCTGTTCTACGTCGTCGGACACCTGAACCTCTACTTCGGCCGCGGCGGCGATCCCGTCGACATCTTCCGGATCTGGCAAGGCGGCATCGTGTTCTACGGCGGCGTCTTCGGGGGCATCGCGGCCGCGTACCCGTACATGCGGAAGCACCACCTGAAGTTCTGGCACGTGATGGACGCCGCCGCGCCCGGATTCCCCCTCGGTCTCATCTTCGGCCGTATCGGCGACCTCATCATCGGCGACCACCTCGGCGGCCCGACGCGCTTCTTCCTCGGCTGGCGCTACAAGGGCGGCGAGCTGCCGGGCTGCCCGCCCACCGGGTGTCCGGCGATCGGATCTGTGGTTCACCAGACCGCGCTCTACGACTTCATCAACGTGATCATCTTGTTCCCCATCGTGATGCTGCTCGCGCGCAAACGTCGGCCGGACGGCTGGCTCATCATGTTCACGGCAACGTGGTACGGCGGCGCGCGCTTCCTCGAGGACTTCGCGCGCACCGGAACGGCGACGTACCTCGGCTTGCGCGGCACGCAGTGGGTTTCGATCGTGATCATCGTCGCCGGGACCTACTACCTCCGTCGGCTCGCGCGTCGCGGGTCGACCACAATGCCGGAGGCCTCATCCGAAGAGCTCCGGGAAGAGACGGGGCCGGAGGATATGGTTTCCGAGGGATCCCCGGCCGACGTCCTGCACGAAGAGAAAGAGCCGGGCGGCTAGAAGCCGGCGAACGCCGCGCGCGCATTGCCGACGTCGCTCGCGGAGGGACCGAGCAGCAGCAACAACCGCGACCCGTTCTGAACGACCTCGCCGGCGCCGGCGGATGACCGCCACCCGCGGCCGCTCCCCGCATCGAACGGCGAGCCGCCCGCGTAGCGGATCGACAACCACCGTCCGAACGCGTCGGCGGCTTCGCGCGCTTGCGAATCGGAATCCCACGCCGTGAGCGTCGCAACGAGCACGCCGTCGCGCGATCGGTACCCGCCGTACTCGCCGCCGTCCCACCCCGCGGCCGCGGTGCTCGCCTCGGACTGCGAAAGGCCTTGTCCACCCCCGCGCTCCAGCAGCTCGAGCACGTCGAACTCCCCCACGCCGCCCGTTTCGATCGACGTCCAGCCTCGGCCGAGCGCGCGCCGCACGTCCGGAAGTGTGACCGGCGTCGGGGCGTCCCGCGTGTCGAGGTACCGCGACGGGTGCATGATCTGCTCGGTCGAATCCGGCGGGTCGCGGTACGCCTGGTCGACGAGGTCGAACCCACCGCTGTCGTGCAGCGCCGTCACGAACGCAAGGCCTTCCACGTAGGGGAACTGCAGCACGTCCTTCAGATAGACCGGCGCGGCGTCGAACGCACTCGCGGGAAGGCTCTGCGCTTCCTGAACGACCTGTTGCTGCTGCGACGCCGTCAAGACCTCTTGCCGGTACAGGCTCATCGTGAACGTCGCGTCCCCTTCGGCGAGAGCGAGGAAGGCGGCGGCCGCGTCGTCTTCGTGCCGCTTCTGAAGCTTGTTGAGCAGCCCGAGCCCGAAGTGCTGATCGGCGAGCGCATGCGTGTACTCGTGGGCGAGCACGACCTGTAAGAACGGCGTCGGGTTGCGCGCGCTCGCGGCACCGACGACCATCCGCTTCGTCTTGTCGTCGTAGAACCCCAACACCTGTTCGCTCTGAAGCGTCTTCAGCTCGCCGTACAGGTCGTAGCGCGCGGGCAGCAGCCCGTACGTCGCGAGGACCGCGGCAGTCCCGTCGAGCGACGCGCGCGAGTTGTCATGGGTGAACATCTGCGCGACGCGCGCCGAGAGCTCGGCCGGGGACAGCAGCTCGGGCGTGACCGTCTTGGTGAAGGCGAGCGCGCGGAGCGTCGCCGTCGCGGCGGCGATACGGCCCAGCGGGTCCGTGGAGCCGGATCCGCCGACGCGCGAGCGCAGCAGATCGAGCTGCTCGTTGAGCTGCCGGATCTGTTGTTCGAGCGTCCCGGTGGTCGTGCGCTGGTGCCGCAGCTTCACCCCGAGCGCGGCGTTCGCCGCCAGGGACGCAACCAGCGCGACGGCTAGGAGGATCAGCAACGACGAGCGGCCCCGCTGCGGCGTGCCGGGGCCGGTCGGCGGAGTCGGCTCGGAGCCCTGGGGGTCCTGCAGAGACACCTAGGAGCCGCCCTGGAGGAGCTCCTCGACCTCCGCGTCAGACAGGCGCCGGAAGGCCCTGCGGGGGCGCGCGCGGTCGAGCAGCGCAACCTCCAGGCCTTCCGCTCGAAGCGGTCGTTCGGGGTCGGCAGCAGCGAGGGCTTCGCCGCCGAGGCGGAGGGCTGCGCCTAGGTCCAGACCAGGCTGATAACCGCTCTGCATGGACTGCATGAGGGCCTCGGCATGCCCCCCCATCGCGACGACGCCTTGCTCGTCTTGCAAGCTCCCGTCGTAGAGCACGCGGTACATCTCGTCGTTGTCGGGCGTGTCCCCGACCTGCGCGACCAAGATCTCGATCTCGAACGGCTTCAGCTCTTGCGTGAAGATCCCCCCGAGCGCTTGCGCGTAGGCGTTCGCGACCGACTTCGCGGTGACGTCCTCGCGGCTGTAGGAGTAGCCGCGGAGATCGGCCAAACGAACCCCGGCGATGCGGAAGTTCTCGAACTCGTTGTACTTGCCCACCGCGGCGAACGCGATGCGGTCGTAGATCTCGCTGATCTTGTGCAGCGTTTCGCTCGAGGTCGGGGCCGCCCGTTGCCGCGTCCTCGTCGCTGGCGTCGACGAGCGCCTCGATCGCCGCGCCCACCGCATCGACTTGGCCGAGATCCGGCCGGTAGCTTTTCTTCAACGACGCTTTCGCGTGCACGCCGCCCGAGCCGGTCGCGTGGAAGTCGATGTCTTCGTAGCGGCCGCCGACGGCGTCGTACCGGAAGATGCGCCCCTCGGCACGCCGCAAGTCGTAGCCCCCGAATAGCGGAACGACGACGAGCCCTTGCATCGCGAGGGGGAAGTTCTGCTTGATCATCTGCGCGAGGCGATTCGCCTTCCCTTCCAGCGAGAGCCGGTCGCCTTCGAGCTTCTCGTAGTGCTCCAGCTCAACCTGGAGCAGGCGCACGATGTCCACCGCGGGCCCGGCCGCGCCGGCGATCGCAACAGCCGAGAAGTCGTCTGCGGGGAACACTTTCTCCATGCGGCGGTCGGCGATCGAGAAGCCTTCGGTCGCGCGCCGGTCGCCGGCCATGACGATGCCGTCGGCGAATCGCAGCGCGAGGATCGTGGTGCCGTGCGGGATCGCGAGCGGCGTGCTGCCCTCGGCCGCGGGGAGCATGCCCGGGTCGAGCCGCCGCACGAGGTCGGAGAACGACGGGTTGGGATCGGGAGAGAACGCCGCGCGCGCCCAGTCGGGCGGCGTGTCGAACGGTCCTCGTGTCATTCAGCCCCTTCTCAAGTAAGCAGCCGCGGCCGCGAGCAAGACAGGATCGTCCCTGAAGTGGCCCATTCCCCCGTTGCAGTTCAAGCAGACTACCCCTCTTACTGATCCAGTTTCATGATCATGATGGTAGTGACGGCTTCCTCCCGCCTTGCGCACGCTTTCCCTACCCCGACGATTATGGCAATCCTTACAGTAGGCGCCACGGCCCGATGAAGTAGATCGGTTGCGAGGAAAGTCCGAGTCTGGCTTCTCGAGCCCGCAGTCTCGACACCTAGTCATCAAGCCGCGGCCCGCTGGAGGACATACGGCTGCGCGTCTTCGCGCACGTCTCCTTGGTGAGATCTCAAGTAAGCCACCGCCAGATCGATGCGCTCTGGATCGTCGTCGAACTGCCCTAATCCATTGTTGCAGTGAAAGCAAAGCAATCCGCGCACGCGTCCGGTTCGATGATCATGATCTATGTGTTTCGCCACGTCCGCGCGACAGATGGCACACAAGCCATCCTGACGTAACTGCATCCACGCAAATTGCACCTCGTCGATGCCGTAACGCAACTGAAGGAGGAAGTTCCGTTCGCTGCCGTATCGCAGTCGCTTATTCTGGCGAGTTCTAGCGTTGTGACACGGCTTGCAATAGGTCGCAAGACCTGAGCATGTCGAACGATTTCGAGGGAAGTCTCTCGCGGACTTCGTGGCGCCACAGCCGGGACAGCGGATCATACGATCCGGATGGTGGTCACCTTGTGCAGTCAGTTGACTACTCTCCGCCTTTCTGGACGTACGACCTAACGAACTCTTCGGCGTTCTGCTCCAACACCTCGTCGATCTCGTCCAGCAGATCGTCGATCTCGTCTTTGATCTCTTCAGCTTTCTCGGTGACCTCAGCCGTCTCTTTCGACTCGGGTGCCGATTCGTCTGAATGCTTGTGTGTCTTCTTCTGTTGCTGCTCTCCGCCCTTGGCCATCGAACCCCCTTCCGCCAACGAGCGTTCCTATGATACTTGCAGCGTGTGACACGAGTAGGGCGGACTTCACTATGCCCGACCAGCAGCTTTACGACCGTATCGGCCGCGGCTACGCCTCGATGCGCAAGGCCGACCCGCGCTGGGCTTCCGCCATCCTGAGTGCGATCGGCGACGCGGCTACCGTTCTCAACGTCGGCGCCGGTGCCGGCTCGTACGAACCCATCGACCGTCCCGTCGTCGCGCTCGACCCATCGGCCACGATGCTTCGGCAGCGCGCGCGCAACGCCGCTCCGGCGATGGCCGCCGCGGCCGAGGCCATCCCCTGCCCCGGCGGCGCCTTCGACTGCACGACGGCGATCCTAACGATCCACCACTGGACGAACTGGCGCGCCGGCCTAACCGAGGTGAAGCGCGTCACCCGTCGGCGCATCGTCGTCCTGACCGCCGACGTGTTCCATGACGAGGAGCCCTTCTGGCTCAAGGA
>VAYV01000138.1 GCA_005883175.1 Actinomycetota bacterium | reverse complement strand
AGGTCACATGACGAGACTCTTCCTGGTCAGGATAATTTCCCGCTGAAGCCCATCGCGTGCGCCCGGTGGCCACAACAGCCGGGGAGCCCATGACTTCTCCCGCCCGAAAAGACTGGCTGGAGTTCGGTGTCGAGGCCGTCCTCGTTACCTTCTTGGTCGGAGTGTTGCCGGCTGGTGTCATCGGCCGAAGGAAAATGAGTGATTGTTTGCCCCTATCTCGGCGCTCAAGATGGTGCTGTAAGAGAGATGAGGCCGAGAAAACTTCATCCCCAGCGCCGGAAGCCCTTTGCCGGATGAATGTTTTCCGAAGTGATGGCCCCGGGGGCGCCTGGGTGGTCGGCTCGATCATCGCGCCGCAGGTGGCTGTAGCTCGAGCGAGCGCAGCCCATGAAAAGATGCCGCACGTCAGTCCTGTTTTTACGGGATCAGACGGCAGAAGGGGCTGCCCAGATCAGGAGCCCCTCCTGCCGCAAGTTATGCGTCTACGAAATCTTTACCGTCGCGCTGGCGCTGCCCTGCTGAGTCTCAACGCAGACCCCATTGGAGAGAGCACACGCGGTATAGAAGGCCGTCGCAGCTCCGTTTCCGGCTCTGAACGGCCTCGCTGGATTATCTGCGGGCACGCTGGTGCTCCAAGGGTGGCTACTACCGTCGCATGGCGGACCCGCCAAGGTCGTCGACCCGTGCGCGACGCCTTGACCGGTTTTCTCCGACACGGAGACGGTAAGGGTGTCTTGGTCGCTGAAGTTGTGCAGAAGTTGGCCAAGAGTCGCGTAACTGCACGTGACCGTCCCCGTCACCGTGACACCGGAGCCTTTGGCGACCAGCTTCGCGGCGGAATCGATCGTTACCGTTGCCGCAGCTAAGGCCGAAAACGCCATAGCTGCCGACACGACAAGCACTGCGCCGATTACGGCGCCTCGAGCCACTTTTCGTTTCAAGGCTACCTTGCTCATGATGACCAGCTCTCCTCGTCAAGGGTTGCATTCGAAAGTCGTCACTGCAGCGACCATCGCTATCGAAGCGTCATCCGGGAGGCGCCCGCGGAATAGTCATGACTTTTTCTTTGGCGAACAATGCTTCCGTGGGCGCGCCGGGGGAATGTGATGAACCGTCACAAACCGGACTCTGCCCCCGACACTTGGGTTCAAACCAGCTAGGAACGAGATGGGCCACAGGAACCTGACCGACCCGGTCTACTTATGTTGCAGGAGAGGCTGGTGTCGAGCTTTGTTCTCAAGTCGAGGCGAGCGAGGATGCCTTTCGCGCCATCGGCCGATCCTTACCTCGAACGGCTGCGCGCGCGCGGCCCGGATTCGCGCTGAGACCCCAAGTCGTCTGATTCAGAGTCATCTATCCGATCGTCAGCCAATGTCCCATCTTGGGCACAGTCGCGGCAGCATTCAAACGCTCGGCTGAGTCCGCATCGATCCCGGCATCGGATGCCGCATACGCTGAAAGCGGACGTCCGCTTACACGGTGGGAGGGAGCACAGGGGGGCGTGGCGCGCGCCCGAGGCGGCCCATCTCCGGCCACAGCACGCGCGGCACCGATGTGTACAGGTACGCGGGCCCCGCGTCGGATGCAACCGCAACGCCGGCATCGTGCGTCGCTCTGCGTAGAAGCCACAGTGGGGCCGCATAGAACCGGAGCCCCACGGCCGTCAAGATCAGCAGGACCCCTGCTCCGATGGCCAGAACTACGGACAGCGCTTTGCCGTCCACAAACTCGGAGCCACCACGTATCTGAGCGATGAGATCAGAATTGAAAGCGGGTGTGAACGCCATCCACACGATCCGACGCGTGTCGCGAAGTCGAGACTCACCCGTGACAGGCAGCGCGCCCGATGCGTCAGGGACGTAGATCCACTCGGTCACAACCGCAGGAGAGGCCGAGTCATGGAACCGAAGATGGTACCGAGACCCGGTCAGCGGCGGGACGCGCGTCTCTGGATGCCACCACCATCCGCGGGCGGGACCGATCTTGTCGTTGTCGAACGAAGCGGCGCGTCTGAGATCGCCACCCGAAATGACGAAGACGGTCCGGTCCCCGCTCGAATGGGGAAGAAGGAGCGCGACCGTTATGCCGGCCACTGCGCCGGCGAAGAGCAAGCGCTTTATTAACATCTCGCCGCCTCACACACATTCTAGCCCCCCACGGACGCGAGCAGGCTGGAAACTCATCAGGAAGCCAAGATCCGCAGGTAGAAGAAGAATCTGGGCGCGCTTAGGCGCTGGGGATGACGTCCACGAGGCGGCGGTTCCGACGCTCGCGGAAGCGCACTTCGCCGGCCACGAGCGCGAACAGCGTGTCGTCGCGGCCCTTCCCGACGTTGTCGCCGGGGTGGATCTTCGTTCCGCGCTGGCGCACCAGGATGCTCCCCGCCGTCACCGTTTGGCCGGCATAGCGCTTCACGCCGAGATACTGCGGGTTGGAATCCCGCCCGTTCCGGCTGCTGGATGCACCCTTCTTGCTCGCCATTGCGCGTGGAAGGGTACCAGAGCTCCGGCACCCCCGAAACCAGCTACTTCGTCTTCGGCGCCGCCTTCTTGGGAGCAGCCTTCTTCGCGGCGCTCTTCCGCGGCGACGACTTCTTCGGTGCCGCCTTGCGCGCCTTCGGCGCCGCAGCTTCCGTGGCGGTCTCGGCAGGCTGCTCGGGCACTTCTTCCGGCACCGGAGCGGTCGCGACCACGTCGCCCAGGCGGATCTCCGTAATCTCGACCAGCGTCATCGGCTGCCGGTGCCCCGTGTGCCGGCGGTAGCCGGTCTTGTTCCGGTACTGGAACACGTCGACCTTGTCGGCCTTGATGTGTTGCACGACCGTCCCCGTCACCTTCGCCGTATCGGCGAGCTCCTTGTGGTCCGACACAACGGTGCCGTCGTCGGCGCTGATCATGAGCGCGGGGAACGTCACGGTGTCGCCGACCGCCCGCTGATTCAGGTAGTCGACGGTGATCTGCTCCCCGGCGGTCACCTTCTCTTGGTGTCCCCCGGTCCGGATGATGGCGTACATGCGGGCTCCTTAGTCGATCTCGTGGGTTAGGACGATACCGCGTCCTTCGCAGTTGGGGCACGGCTCGCTGAACGCGTCGAGCAGCCCTTCGGACACCTTCTTGCGCGTCATCTCGACCAAGCCGAGGTTCGACACCTCGAACACCTGGCTCCGCGTCTTGTCGCGCGACGGCGCGCGCTTGAGCGTCCGCAGCAGCTCTTGCTGGTTCTTGGGATCGATCATGTCGATGAAGTCGATCACGATGATCCCGCCGATGTCGCGCAAGCGGAGCTGGCGCGCGACCTCCTCCGCTGCCTCGATGTTGTTCTTGAACACGGTCTCCTCGAGGTTCCCGCCCTTGCCGGTGAACTTGCCGGTGTTCACGTCGATCACCGTCATCGCTTCGGTGCGATCGATGACCAGTGAGCCGCCGCTCGGCAGCCAGACTTTGCGTTCGAGCGCCTTGTGCAGCTGTTCGGTCACGCGATATTCCTCGAAGATCGGGAGCGCACCTTGGTGCAGCTCCAAGCGATCGAGAAGATCCGGCGCCGTTTCGTCGAGGTAGCCCTTGATCGCTTCGTACACGGCGCGCGAGTCGACAACGACCCGCTCGAAGTCGCCGCTGAAGATGTCGCGCACGACCTTGTTGACGAGCTCGGGCTCTTCGTAGAGAGCCGACGGTGCCTTCGCCTTCTTCGCAGTCTTCTGGATCTGATCCCAGATCTTGATGAGGTTGGCGCGCGCGCTCGTTCTCGGCGAGCCGCCTGCTGATTCCGGTCAGCTGCTGTTCCGGTGCGAGCACCATGTAGCGACCGGCCAGCGAAAGCTGCGTCGTGAGGCGCGCGCCTTTGGTACCGATCGGATCTTTCGTGACCTGAACCATCAACGCTTGGCCGGACTTCAGCACCTTCTCGATGCGCGGTGACGCGTCGCCCTCGAGGTCTTCGGGCGAATAGTTCACCTCGCCGGCGTACAGGACGCCGTTCCGGCCGCGCCCGAAATCGACGAACGCCGCTTCCATGCCGGGTAGCACGTTCTGGACCTTGCCCAAGAAGATGTTTCCGGCGAGCGACGTCTTGCGGCCTTTGCTCGCGACGAAGTGCTCGATGAGCACCCCTTCCTCGAGCACGGCGATCTGCGTGCGGTCGTCGTGCTCGTGCACGAGCATCGTTTTCGCCGCGCCGCGGAGGGTGCGCGCTTCTTCTTCCGTCAGCCGCTTCCGGGGCCGGCGGCCGCGCTGTTGTTGCTGTTGCGTCTTGCGAATCGCGCGCGCGGCCAGGCGCGTGGAGGTCGGTGCGGCCTTCTCTTTCGGAGGAACTTTCTCTTTCGGCGGGGCTTTCTCTTTCGGTGCGGACTTCTCCGCCGGTTGCGCGTCGGCGGTTTCGGCCCCCGGCGCTCCTTGGCCCGCCGGCTTCTTCCCACCGCGACCACGGCCGCCGCGGCGCCTGCGCCGTCTCGGCGCAGCCGGCTTCCCGTCGGCGGCAACCGCATCGGTGGTCTCGCCGTCAGCGAGATCCGCGCCGGCTTCAGGCCGCTCGGAACCATCGGGGCTTACGGCTTCAGCAGGTGCAGGCCGCGGCTGGCGCGGTCGTTGCTGGCGCTGGCCTTGCGGGCGCGGCGCGCGCGGCTTCGGCGCCGCTTCCGCCCCATCCGTCGCCGAGCCGGAGGGCTGCTCGGCCGTTGCCGTCGCTGTTCCGGTGCCCGGCGTCTTCCGCCGGTGGCGTTTCCCACCGCGGCGCCCGCGGCGGCGCTTCTTCGGTCCCTCCGCCGTTTGGCCGGCTGCCGGCTGCGCGCCGTCCGGCGCGCTCGTGTTGATCTCTTCTTGCCTGCTCGGCGACACGACGACGTCCGGCCGCTCGGCCGGCGCTTCGTGCGCTTCGCTCGTCCCTGTTTCGTTTTCCATTGTTTCCGCCTTTCCGTGCGCCTAGCTGCTCAGCCGGCGCATATGAACGTTGAGGAGGAGTCCCGTCGCGATGTAGGTCGTGATCATCGACGAGCCGCCGTACGACACGAACGGCAGCGGGATCCCCGTGATCGGCGACACGCCGATCGTCATGCCGATGTTGATGAACATCTGGAACGCGAGCATCGCGACCACCCCAGCCGCAAGCAGCGTTCCGAACAGATCCTTGGAGAGCATCGCGATCCGCAGCCCTCGCCACAAGAAGATGGCGAAGAGCCCCAGAAGGACCGCGGATCCTACGAATCCCAGCTCTTCACCGACCGCGGTGAAGATGAAGTCTGTCTGTACCTCTGGAACGAAATCGAGGTTCGTCTGTGTTCCCGTGAACAGACCCTTGCCGGTGATCTGCCCCGACCCGACGGCGATCCTCGCCTGGTCGAGGTTGTAACCGGTGCGTTGCTGGTCGGTCGACGGGTCGAGGAACGCCGTCAACCGGGCAAGCTGATACTGCTTCAACACGTGCGTGTGGAGCACGCCGACCACCGACGAGACCCCCAGCAAGATGATGACCAGCATGATGCGCGCGCGCGTCCCGCCGACGACCAGCAGCGTCAGCAGCAACGCCATGAGGACGAGCAGCGTCCCGAGGTCCGGCTGTTTGAAGATCAAGACTGCCGGCACGAGCACGAGCGCGCACGCTCCGACGACCGCGCCCGCCGCCGGATGCCCACGCCGCTCGGACAAGAAGTACGCGAGCGCTACCAGGACGGCGAGCTTCATGAACTCGGACGGCTGCAACTGGAAGAAACCGACGTTTATCCAGCGCTGTGCGCCCTTCGCCGAGGCACCGAGCGGACTCAATACCGCGATCAAAAGTGCGAGGCCGGCGAAGTACAGCGGGAACGTCCACGCGCGCAGCCGCCGGTAGTTGAACATCGCGACGACCACCATCACGCCGATCCCGATCAGCGAGAAGGTCATCTGGCGGTTCAGGAGGTACTGCGGGGAGGTACCCTGCGCGCGCAACCGGGCCGACGACGCGGAGTACACCATCAGGTTGCCGAACGCGGTGAGCCCAAGCGCGCTGAGGAGCAGCGTCGGGTCGAGATGCCGGATCGGGCTGCGCTCGGCGAGCGCACGTCCACCGACGCGTTCGCGCCCGATCCGTTCGAGCCGCCCGAGAGACCCTTCGAACGCCATCAGTCGCTGCGCCCTCCGAACTGGATCGGGAGCGGCTTCAGGTGGAACAGCTGATCCATGATGCGTCGCACGACCGGACCGGCGACCTGACTTCCGAAACCGGCCTGCTCGACCACCGCGACGACGACGTACTGCGGGTCGTTCGCCGGCGCGTAGGACGCGAACCAGCTGAAGGGTTGCTTGCCGACGATCTCGGCCGAGCCGGTCTTCGCCGCGACCGGGATCGAGCCGAACGGCCACTCGCGGTACGGGAAGACCGCGGTCCCTTTGATCGGAACCTGTGCGAGCGCGCGCTGCACGTACTTCACGACCTTCCCGGCCGGCGTGATGATCTGCATGCCGAGGTGCGGAACGAGCACGCTCCCACCGTTCGCAACGGCCGAGTACACGACGGCCATCTGCAGCGGCGTCGCCTCCACGTCGCCCTGACCGATCGCCATGTTCAGCGCGTCACCGCCACGCCAGAGGTACCCGCGCTGGCACAGGTCCTCGTACACCAACGACTTGGTCTTGT
>VAYV01000137.1 GCA_005883175.1 Actinomycetota bacterium | reverse complement strand
CTAGCTCGAACGGCATCGTGAGACCGGTGCAGGCGCCCACGCGCGCGCCGGCGAACTCAGACAGAAGCGCCTTCACCCACCCCGGATCGGCGACAGTGTCGTCGTCCGTGTAGATAACTATCTCGCCCAAGGCCAGTTGGGCACCGAGGGCGCGCGCACGGTTGAGTCCGGGCCGATCCTCGCGCACGTATCGAACGGGGTAGCGCTCGGCGATTCGCGCGGTCGCGTCGGTTGTCGGAGCGTTGTCTACGACGATGATCTCTCCCGAGCCATCGTTCTCACCGATCAACGACTCGACGCAACGACGAAGCAACTCGGGACGGTCGCGCGTGCAAACGACGACCGACCACGACGGCGAAGAAGCCGGCACGGGCCGGATCAGGTGCTCCTCGACGATCCGCTGGGACAGGCGCGCGCGCGCCGCCCGGTCCTCGTTGAGGGCCGCCGTGACGGCCGCCCGCGTAACCACGCCGTCTTCGATGGGTACCGACACCTCGGAGACCACTCGCCTGCCGTATCGGAGCAGGACGCGTGCACTGTCGTACCCGCTCAAGCCGCCGATGTCCGACGGCGCGAGGGCAAGGTCCATCTGCAGAACACGCGTCGTCATCGGGTCGACACCCCCGCACCAACGCTCCACGACAGCGGCGGCGCCATCATCCCGGCGCCGGCCGCGCGTCCGATCACCGAGAACGGGTACGCGCCGAAGTGGTAGTCGTAGGTCCGTGTCCAATCGCCGCTGTAGAGCCCGACGTCGAACACGTACTCCCCCGCGGCAAGGTCCAGCCGCTCGATATGCAGGGTCACGCGTCCCCCTTGAGGCTGTGCGCGTACCTCGCTGTACGTATCGAGGCAGATCAGTTCGTCCGCCCGTCGAATGGTCGCACTCGCGATCGCTGGGGCTGCGTTGTCGGGGATCGCGACGTCCATCTCGAGCCGCACCGGCGAGCCGCTTTCCATCGTTGAGCAGGGTTCGTTCCACGCGTTGAGGATCCGCACAGCGCCGATCTGCGCTTCCAAGGAACCGAACCGGTTGCGATGCGCTTCCAGTTTCACGCCGGCAGGTGTGTACGCGTCCGGTACATCGCGCGGGGTAAGCCGTCGAGCAGCCTCCGCTTGCGACTGTACGTAGCGCGCGGTGACTTCCATCGGAGGTCCCGCCGCGGCGACTCGACCGCCCCGAAGCCACACGACTTCGTCGCACAATTCTCGGATCCGGGCGGGATCGTGGGAAACGAACATGATGGTGACACCGGCCGCCCGGAATGCGTACATACGCTCGATGCATCGCTGCTGAAATGAAAGATCTCCGACCGAGAGAGCCTCGTCGACGATGAGAACATCCGGCTCGACATGCGAGGCTATCGAGAACGCCAGACGCATCACCATCCCTGTGCTGTACGTGCGCAGCGGACTGTCTATGAAGTCCTCGAGCTGAGCGAACTCCACGATGTCGGGTAGTCGCACGCGCGCCTCGCGACGGGTGAGGCCGGCCACGACCGACGAAAGCATGATGTTCTCGACACCGGTCAATTCGAGGTGGAACGAGGCGCCGAGTTCCAGCAACGCGCCGATCCGGCCCTGAACTTCGACGGTCCCACTGTCGGGGCGTTCGACTCCAGCGATAAGTCGCAAGAGCGTCGACTTTCCGGCTCCGTTGGGACCGATGATCCCGACCGTGCGCCCGGCCGTTACATCCAAGGACACGTCCTGGACGGCCCAGAATCGCTCCTTGCGCCCGGTCTTGAATCCTCGGAGCGTGGTCTCTTTCAGCGTTTGCGGTCGATCGGCGCCCGCGCGCCCGTAGTGCTTCCCCACCGACCGAAGGGTGATCGCGGTCGTCATTACAGCTCCTCGGGGAAGCGATAAGACAAACGATCGAAGAGCCGATATCCGAGAACGATGAGTGCAACGGCGGCGATCGCGATGACGGCGAGCGGCAGCATCTGCGGCCAGTGACCGTCCCTCAGGGCAGCGCGATATGCAGTCATCAGATAAGCGAGAGGGTTGAGCTGATACAGCAGATGGAATCGCGTTGCGGGCTCTGGGTAGAAGACGGGAGTGGCGTAAAACAGTGGCAGCATCGCGATCTCAACGATGTGAGCCACGTCTCGGAACGTGACGTTGATCGCAGAAAGCATCAAGCACGGGCCGATCATGAGGAGGAACTGGGTGGCGACGATCAGCGGCAGCGCGAGGCTCGTGACCGGAATCTGACCGAGACTCACGCCGACCCACAAGAACATCACCGGGAGTGCAAGTACATAGTTGATAAGCGTTGTCGAGATCGAAACGACGGGGAGCGTGGCAACCGGGAACCCAGGCTGGCGGACGAGGTCGCGGCCGCCGACCACGCTCTGGGTTGCAGCGACCATCGAGCCTTGGAACCAGACCCACGGGAGCAACCCGACGAAGAGGAACGCCGGATAGTGGGCGATCTGCAGCGGCAAGATGTGCCCGAAGACGAAGCTGAGCACGGCGATCAAACTCAAGGGGGCGATCTGCGACCATACGATGCCGAGGACGCTTCGTCGGTAACGCAGCTTGATGTCGCGCGCCACCAGTTCCCGGACGAGATCCATCCGGTGGCGGGGCCTGCTGAGGGCGAGCGTCACGCCGATATTTTCGACGCTCCCCAGCCCGTTCCTGTAGCCCCCGATGGACCAATCCGCAGTGGCACGAATCGCCTAGGCTGCAAACCCAGACATGCCAGACAAAGTGCCCGCGCGGCGGCCCGGAGCAGCTAGGGGAGGGCGACCGGGCCGGGCCAGCTCCGCGGTTACGGCATCGTCCGAGATATCGACAACGGGCACCGGCCGGATCCGGTGGAAACGGCCATCGTCGCGCGCTCGAAACCTGGGGCATCCGATCGTCGTTATCGGGTTACCGACGTCCGGAGTCTCCTCGGGCCTCGTCTCAACCCCAGGATGGGAACCCTGGAGGGGCGGAAAGCGCGGACATCCGATCGGATGGCGGGTCGTTGGCGGGACTCGGGATCCACGTTTTACACAAAGGCACCAATCAAGGAGGATGAGCGAGTGAGCGACAACTATCGCCTTTCGATCGTCCTTCCGGCTCATAACGAGGAGTCGAACGTAGCCACGGCGATCAAGCGGGCCGCCGAGGCGGCCTCTCGTTTGTGTAGCGACTATGAAATCGTGATCGTGGACGACGGCTCGACCGACGCAACGGCCGACGTTGTGCGGGCCGAAGCCGCTGAAAACCCGCATGTCCGTCTCGTTTCTCACGACAAGAATCGCGGCTACGGCGAAGCGCTGCACACAGGATTCCGAGCGGCGACGATGGATCTTGTCTTCTTCACCGATGCGGACAACCAATTCG
>VAYV01000136.1 GCA_005883175.1 Actinomycetota bacterium | reverse complement strand
GTCGAGCACGGTCAAGGACCTCGTCGCAGGTTCGGGCATCAGCTTCGAAGATAGAGGCACGCATCAGCTGAAGGGCGTGCCCGACGAGTGGCGCATCTTCGCGGCGAAGTGACGCTGCCGACGACGGCGGCGCGAGAAGGTTCGCACCCGTTTGTCGCTTGTGCCCGGCAGATTCCGCGGAAACTCTCAGGCCTCTCCCATGGAATACCGGCGGGTCGCTCCTTATGGTGCGAGTCGGCGTTGAAGACGGCCGCGGGCACATGGGGGCGGCGTGCGTAGGTTCTTCTTTCTGATCGTTGCGGCATTGCTTGCCGCCCTCATCATCCCTCAAGCCGTCCGGACCTCCGCGGCTCCGAAGAACCGGACGATCAACGGCAAGGGCAACAACCTCAAGCATCTGAGCTGGGGCGAGAGCGGCACGACCTACCTTCGGATCGCAGAGCCCGCATACGCCGACGGCATCTCCTCGATCGAGACCGGTCCGTCGCCCCGTTCCATCAGCAACCGGATCTTCAACGACCTCGGACAGAACATCTTCTCCGAGAACAACACGTCGCAATGGGGTTGGGCGTGGGGCCAGTTCATGGATCACGATTTCGGTCTGCGCGACGAGACCGCGGCCCAGAGCGCGCCAATACCGTTCACCGCGAAGGATCCGCTCGAGTCGTTCACGAACGACCTTGGACGCATCGACTTCGCGCGCACCCCGCAGGCGCCGGGAACCGGCACGACGACGCCACGTCAACAGGTCAATTCGTTGACGAGCTTCATCGACGGATCGGGCGTCTACGGCGTCACGGATGCGCGCCTCGAGTGGCTGCGCGCCGGGCCGGTCGACGGGAACCTCGCGGATAACGGCGCCGGCCTGCTGCTTCCGGGCGGCTACCTTCCGACGGCCGCCGCGCGCGGCGATGCGAAGAGCGCGCCTGCGACCGACCTGTTCGGCGCGCTCAACGCGTTTCCTTCGCAAGCGGTGATCGCCGGCGACGTGCGCGCGAACGAGAACATCGCACTGACGGCGATCCACACCTTGTTCGCACGCGAGCACAACCGGATCGTCGCAGCGCTGCCCGCGAACCTGCCGGCCGAGACCAAGTTCGAGATCGCCCGGCGCATCCTCGGCGCCGAGGAGCAGTACATCACGTACACCGAGTTCCTTCCGGCGCTCGGGGTGCAGCTTCCCGCGTACCGTGGCTACAACCCGACGGTGAACCCCGGCCTCTCCAACGAGTTCGCCACCGTCGGCTACCGCGCGCACAGCATGATCCACGGCCAGTTCGACGTCGCGTTCGACGACGGCCAGTACACGGCCGCGCAGCTGCGGCGGTTCCGTGCCGAAGGGATCGGCCTCGGCGAGGAGGACGGCAGCCCGTCGTTGCAGATCCCCTTGACCGTCGCCTTCGGCAACCCCAGGTTGCTTCCACAGGTCGGGCTCGGACCGTTGCTGAAGAGCCTCGGCGCCGAGCGCCAATACCGAAACGACGAGCAGATCGACAACACGCTGCGGAGCGTGCTGTTCGAGGTCCCGAAGCCGGGCGTCTCCGACCCGTCGGCGTGCCAGGAGCCGGTCGTCGACCCCCGGTGCTTCCGTGTCGTTCAGGATCTCGGCGCCATCGACATCCAGCGCGCGCGCGACCACGGGATGCCGCTCTACAACGACATGCGGCGCGCGTACGGGCTCGCGCCGAAGACGAGCTTCACCGCGATCACCGGGGAGTCGACGGACTCGTTCCCGAACGACCCGACGATCAACTACGCCGATCCCATCGACGACCCGAACATCCTCGATTTCGTGAAGCTGCTCGACAAAGACGGCACGGTCGTCGCCGCGAAGAGCTCCGCTGCGCAAGAAGATGTCGTGACGGGGATCCGCCGGACGACGCTTGCCGCGCGCCTGAAGGCCATCTACGGCTCGGTGGACAGGGTCGATGCGTTCGTCGGAATGATGTCCGAGCAGCATGTCCCGGGCACCGAGTTCGGCGAGCTGCAGCTCGCGATGTGGCGCAGGCAGTTCGCGGCGATCCGGGACGGCGATCGCTTCTTCTACCTGAACGACCCCGTCCTCAAGCAGATCGCGCGGACCTACGGCGTTACGTACACGAACCCGCTCGCCCAGATCATCAAGATGGACACCGGTACGACCGTTCAGGCGGACGTGTTCAAAGCGGTCTCGGCCGGCTCTTCCGACGCTGAGAGCGCGCCGGTCCCGGCGCCCGCGCCGAAGAAGCACGTGAGCGCGGCGGCCGCGCCCGAGGCGGTCCTCACGAGACACGTCACGGCGCGCGCGGCGGCCGCGCGCACTACCCCGGACGGCTCCCGGACCTCGACGGTGTCGGCGTTCGACCTCCGCCGGCGCACCGCCTCGCCGTACCACCGCCGCGCCTGAACCGGATGCCGCACCTTCTCCTCGGCGCGGCCCATCGGCGCTATCGTTGATGCGTGACGGGGGGTGTGAGCATGAAGCTCGACGTCGGTGAGATGGTCAAGGGCATCCAGCAGCGGATCCCATTCCTCGGTGCGCCCGAGCGCCTGATCTCGGAGCTCGTCGACATGCTCCGCGACGCGCACCGCATCATGCTGCGCCTCGAGGAGACGATGGATCGCTTCGACAAGATGGCTCAGAGTTGGGACGACCGCATCGCGAGCTTCGAGCTCTCGCCCGACCGGTTGCTGCGCATGGAACAAGCGCTGTTCAACATCGAACGAGGGATGATGGGAGTCGAAGCGAGCTTCAGCGCGTTGCCGCGCGCGGTGCGTACGAGGATCGATCGCGGCCGGCGCCCTACCACCGGCGATACGCCGCCGGCGCCACGTCCGCCGTACTAACGGCGAAGGAACTAGCCGGCGGTGTCGCGCGCGCTTCCGTGATCGAGGGCGCGCTGCAGATGCTCCCCGAGCGTCTCCTGCGCATGCCGTTCCATCGCGCGCGCAAGCTCTGCGTCGACGACCATCTCGGCGAGCGGCCGTAAACGCCAGATCAGCTCGGCCAGCTTGGGGACGTCTTCGGCGGGCGGAAGGTCGTCGCCGTACCGGTCGAAGATGTGCGTCGCGGTCATCCCTACGAAGCGGGCCGCGAATGCCCATCTCCACCGCATCGGTCAGCGCTTGGACGGTCGCCGCGGAACCGAACAGCTCGAGCAGCTCCTCCGGCGACATGTACGTGGGGACCTCGTCCGACCACGGGCTCGACACCGCTTCTTCGAGTCCCATCAGCTGCCCGAGGTCGTGGCCTCGCTCCACGCCGGCGATCAGCTCGGCGATGTTCGCCAAGCTGTATCCACGGTCGAGCAGCCTGCCGATCAGCGTCAGCCGCGCGAGGTGCGCGTCGTCGTAGAAGCCGACGCGGCCCTCCCGCCGCGGCGGCGGCAGCAGCCCACGATCTTGATACGCGCGCACGTTGCGAACGGTGGTCCCGACGGCGCGGGCGAGCTCATCGACGCGATAGTCGGCCATCAGCTCAGGCCCATCAGCCGGCACCCATCAGCGTGGCGTCGAGTCGACGCGCGCGAGCAGCCGCATGACGCGGGGCGACAGCCGCGAGAGGAACCGAAGCGCTTTGGCTTCGGGCGCGACCGGCACGACGGCGATGTTCTCGCGCACCGCGCGCACGATCTCCGTCGCAACGCGATCGGGCGTGAAGTTCCGAAGCTGATAGATGCGGATCGCCGCGCGGCGCCGCTTCTCTTGCTCCTCGCGCGGGAGTCCGACGAAGCTGCTCGTCCGCGTGATCGACGTGTTGATCAGGCCGGGGCAGATCGCCGAAACTCCGATGCCTTTTCCGGCAAGCTCGGCGCGGAGACACTCGCTCAGCATGAGCACCGCCGCTTTCGACGTGCTGTACGCGGGGAGCGTGCGAGAGGGGAAGAATGCGGCGGCCGAGGCGACGTTCACGATGTGGCCGCCTTCTCCCCGGTCGACCATCTGCTGCGCGAACAGTCGCGAGCCGTGGATCACGCCCCAAAGGTTGACGTCCAGCACGCGGCGCCAGTCGTCGAAGTCGTGGTCGAGGAACGGACCGGCCACGCCGATGCCAGCGTTGTTCACGACGACGTCGGGAACCCCGTGTTCGGTTTCGACGGCTTTCGCGAAGCGCTCCATCGACTGCTGGTCGGAGACGTCGACCTCGACGGCGAACGCGTTCGTTCCCAGCAGGCGTGCGAGATCTGCGGTCCGCTCCGCGGAGGTCGGATTGATATCGGCGGCGACGACCTCGGCACCACGTTCGGCGAACGCGAGCGCCGTGGCTCTGCCGATGCCGCTTCCGGCACCGGTGATGACGACCAGGTTCCCTTCGAGCGGCCGTCGCTTCGCGCCCACACGCGCGCGCTCGAGCGAGCGAGCCGGCGGCGCCCCCTCGACGTGGTCGACCAGCTCGGCGATCCAGCGCGCGACGAGGTCTGGGTGTGAGCGCTGGATCCAGTGGCCGGCGCGTACCCGTCGCCGCCAAAGGTTCGGCGATGTGCGCTCGATGCCGTCGAGCAAGGCAGGCGACACGAAGGGATCGCGCGTCGGGAGAACGACCTGGACGGGAAGATCGGTGTGCCTGTCTCGCGGGTTCAGCAAGCGAGAGCGCATGCTCTGCCGGTACATGCCGACGCCGTTACGCACGGTCCGCGGATCGAGATTGCGACGTGGCGCAAGCCTCGCGACGACGCGTCCCGCACCGGGGATGTCGAACGCCGCGATGTACCACGATCCGGCCATCTGGCGGAGGAGCTGTCCGATCCGGCCCGCTCGCAGCTTTCGACGGAGCCATCTGCCCGCGTGATCGAGGCTCGGGCCCGAGATCGACGTGAACGACGCGATGCGGCCCTCCAAGCGAGACGTGGTCACTGCTTCCCAGCCCTGGATCGAGCCCCAATCGTGACCGACGAGGTGGACGGGCCTGCTCGGGCTGACGGCGTCGATCACCGCGCCGAGGTCGCCAACAAGGTGCTCGAGCGAGTACGCATTCGGACCGCGCGGCGTCGACGACGCGCCGGCGCCGCGCACGTCGTAGCTCACGACGTGATAGCGCGGTTCCAGCCGCTCGAACACCGGAACCCACCGCGCCGACGTGTCCGGGTAACCGTGGACGAGGACGACGGTCGAACGGTCGGGGTCGCCCGCTTCGCGAACGGCCAGCTCGACGTCGCCGGAACGGACCCGACGTTCGATCGCCAGCATCAGGCTGCCGCTTGGGCCGGCTCGTCCCAGATCCGGTACGCCTTCCAGATCTGCTTCGTGAAGCCGTCGACCAGACCGAGCTCGACCGCAAGATTCCGAACCTTCGCGAGTGACGCCTTCACCTCAGCGCGCGCGCGCGGATTGTGCCGGTAGGCCTCGTCCATCACTTCGGAAGGGATGTTGAAGTGCCGCACCATCGCGCGCGACGGCGCGAGCATGATCCGCGACATCTGCCCGAGGATCATGGGGATCGCAACGCGCAGGATCCGCTTCCGGATGAAGCCGATCCTCGGCAAGCGGCGACGCAGGTATGAGCGCGCGAACGATAAGTGACGCGCTTCCTCTGCGACGTGGATCCGCATGATCCGCTCGGCCAGCGGATGGATGTTCTCGTCTTCGGCAAGCATCCTTCGCTGCACGTAGTCGATCGGATCCTCACCGCCGAGGACGAAGAAGAAGAAGAGCTCGGGGAAGAACCGGCCGAGCATCGGCACGAACTGTGCCGTCAGACGAAGGATGGCAGGAAGACCGGGGATGTCGTATCCGGTACGGTTCACGAGCTCTTGGAACATCATCCCGTGGTGGCCCTCTTCGATCGCCTCGTGGTAGGCATACCTGAACTCAGCAGAGCCGTTTGGAAGCTTGAACGCGTATGTGTACAACCCGCGGTTGAGCAGGTTCTCGAACTGGACGCCGACCTTCGCTGCGTTCGCGAACCGATACAGGCCGATCCCCGAACGAACCTCTTGCGACTGTGCCTTGTACCAGGGGTGCCCGCCGAGTGAGTCGATAGCGGGAACTTCCCAGCGCGTATCGCTGAGGTCGATCGTCATCTCAGGG
>VAYV01000135.1 GCA_005883175.1 Actinomycetota bacterium | reverse complement strand
TCACTGACCGCCGCCCGCGTTGCCATCGTTTCGGGCAAGGGTGGTGTCGGCAAGACGACCGTGGCGGCCGCACTTGCGATCGCGGCCGCGCGCGCCGGGAAGCACGTGCTGCTCGCGGAGATGGAGGACCGCGAAGCGTTCGCACCCATCTTCGGGTTGCGGAAGCTCGCGTACACCGAGCAGACGATCGCGCCCAACATCACCGGGCTGACGGTCGAAGCCGACGAGGCGCTGGTCGATTACCTGCGCATGTTCTACGGGATCCCGACGATCTCGCGCGCGCTCATGCGCACCAAGGCGGTGGAGTTCGCGACGCAGACCGCGCCGGGGCTCAAGGACATCCTGCTGATCGGAAAAGTGAAGGAGGCGGAGAGCCGCCGGCACGAGGGCGCGCACGTGTTCGACTTCATCGTCGTCGACGCGCCGCCGACCGGCCGGCTGCCTCGATTCCTCGACGCGCCGCGCGCGGTCGTCGAGCTCGTGAAGGGCGGGCAGATCCGAACGCAAGCGCAAGGCGTGCTCGACATGGCCACCGACCCGAAGCGGTGCCAGGTCGTGCTCGTGGCGCAGCCCGAAGAGATGCCCGTCCGCGAGACGGAAGAGACGATCGAGACTTTGTCGAAGATGGGGATCACCCTCGGACCGATCGTGATGAACGGTGTGTGGCCCGAGCTGCGGTCGCTCGGGAAGGAGCCGGAGGCCACGTTGCGCGCGGCTGCGCGCGACGCCGGCGAAGATCTGAGCGACGACGCGATCCGCGTTCTCGCCGGCGTCGCGACCACGCACGCACGGCGTGCGCGCAATCAGCGCAAGGCGATGAAGACGTTGGCGAACGACGTGTCGCTTCCGCAGATCGAGCTCCCCTACCTGTTCACCGAGCGGATGGGGCGTCCCGAAGTCGAGCAGCTTGCCCAGATCCTTTCGGGGTGCGTGTCGTGACGATCGACGAGCTGCTTCTGGACAGGCACATCGTCGTGTGCACGGGGTCGGGCGGCGTCGGGAAGACGACGTCCGCCGCCGCGCTCGCATTGCGCGCGGCCGAGCTCGGTCGCCGAGCCATCGTCTGTACGATCGATCCCGCGCGGCGTCTGGCGCAGTCGATGGGGCTCGAGCAGCTGGGCGGCGAGCCGAAGCTCGTCCCGGTGACCGCCGGCCGGTCGAGATCGAAAGGCGAGCTGTGGGCGATGATGCTCGACATGAAGAGCACCTTCGACCAGATGGTGCTCGAGATGACGACGCCCGAGCGCGCGGAGAAGATCTTTACGAACCCCTTCTACCACCACATCTCTTCCACGCTTGCCGGCACGCAGGAGTACATGGCGATGGAGAAGCTGTGGGAGCTGCACGAGGAGGGGCGGTGGGAGCTGATCGTGATCGACACGCCCCCGACCCGCAGCGCGCTCGACTTCTTGGACGCGCCGCGGCGCCTCACCGACTTCCTGGAGGGCCGGTTCCTCAAGCTGATGATGCTCCCGTACATGAAGGCCGGGAGGACCGGCCTGAAGGTGATCAACTTCGGGACGCGCGTGGCGCTGCGCGCGGTGACCCGGATCACCGGGAGCGACCTCTTCGCAGACGTCGCCGACTTCTTCCAGCAATTCGAAGGGATGTACGAGACGTTCAAGCTACGGTCGAAGCGCGTGCGCGAGCTGATGACCGCCCGGCGCACGGCCTTCCTGGTGGTCACGGCGCCGACCGAGCCGAGCTTGAAAGAGGCGCGCTACTTCGCCGAGCGGTTGACCGACGAGAAGATCCCGCTCGGCGGGATCATCGTCAACCGCGCGCACGCGGTGCCCGGGGTCGCCGGCCTGGAAGACCCCGCCGCGATCGCGGCGCGCGTCGGGGACGGCGTCCTCGCCGAGGCCTTACGGACCTACGGCGCATGGCGCGCCGTTTCTCTCCGGGAGGAGCGGCTGCTCGACGGGACACTCGGGGCGATGGAGGACACACCGGTCTGGCGCATTCCCGATCTGGCAGACGACGTGCACGATCTGAGATCGCTCCACGAGATCGGCGAGTTGCTCGCGCAAGTCGCCACAAGCTAGTGCCCGTCATGGCCCTTCCCCCTCACGCGCCGATCTCCTCGCCGTGAAGCAGCCGACGTCGCCACCGAAAGGAGGATCCGTGATGGGACGGATCGTTATCAGCGAGAACGTCACGTTGGATGGAGTCGTACAGGATCCAACCGGTGAGGAGGGCTTCCGATACGGCGGTTGGTTCGTCGACGTTGGGAAAAACGACCTCGAGGCGTTCTTTAAGGTCGCGCTCGAGGAGGCGCTGAGAGCGGAGGCCTTGCTGCTGGGTCGACGGACCTTCGAGATCTTCGCCGGACGGTGGCCATCCCGAACCGGCGAGCTGGCCGACAGGATGAACGCCATGCCGAAATACGTGGTGTCCTCGAGCCTCAAAGATCTCGATTGGAACAACTCCACGGTCATCGACGGCGACGCGACGACCGAAGTCACGAAGTTGAAGGAGCGCTTGAAGGGGGAGATCGTCGTACTCGGCAGCCGCCGCCTCTCGCATACGCTCATCGAGAACGATCTCGTCGACGAGCTGAGACTAACGGTCTACCCGTTCGTGCTCGGGGCCGGCGAGCTCCTCTTCGGCGAGACCGGCGACAAGGTGCGCTTGCGTCTCATCGGCAACCGGACCGTTGGTGACGGCCTCACGTACGTCACGTATAACGTCGTCCGCGCGGCTTAGCGGTTGTCCCTGGTGGCCGGTGGCGGCCGCCCGGTAGGCTTGGCGCTCGATGCAGCAGGTCGCCGCCTACGAGTACGATGACGAATACGAACCGGATCACGAACCCTTCCCCCGATCGCTTCGTGATTGGGTCGTGCGCGTCGACGACGCCGCACATTTCGGCGCGCGCATCTCGCCGCCGCTCTCGTCGGGCGACGACCTCTTCCTGCACATGTTCATCCTCGGCGTCATCACGATCCTCACTGCAACGTTTTTGGCTCTGCTGTGCATCCCCGGCGTCGCGATCGTGGCGCATGCCGTCGGCGACGTGGCGCACAAGTTCGATGCGCCGCTCGGTCCCGTGTCGTTGCCCAAAGCGGATCAGCGCTCCGTAGTCCTGTCGAAGGACGGGAAGGTGTTGGCGACGCTGGCCGGGGCCGAGAACCGCGTGGTCGTGTCCCTGAAGCACATCCCACTGAGCGTCCAACAGGCCGTGATCGCGATCGAAGACGCGAAGTTCTACGAGCACCATGGGGTCGACCCAGCCGGCTTGTTGCGCGCACTGCTGTTCAACGTTAAGAGCGGCGGCGCGTACGAAGGCGGCAGCACGATCACCCAACAGCTGATCAAGAACACGCTGGTCGGGAACGAGAAGTCAATCGACCGGAAGGTCAAAGAGGCGCGTCTCGCCGTGCTGCTCGAGAAACAGATGTCGAAACACCAGATCCTGCAGGCGTACCTCAACGAGACCTATTTCGGGAACGGCGCGTACGGGATCCAGGCCGCGTCGGAGTACTACTTCGGCATCGATGTGTCGAAGCTCTCGCTGGCGCAGGCGGCAACGCTCGCAGGGGTGATCCGCTCGCCGGAGACGTACGAGCCGCGGTAGTCGCGTGGGCGCACCCGTTGCCGCCGTCGATCGCGCCGTACTTCGTCGAGTACATCAAGCAGCAGATCATCAACGATCCGCGCATCGCGCCGACCGCCGCGGAGCGCGAGCGCGCGCTCTTCTACGGCGGTCTGCGCATCCAGACGACGCTCGACCCCTCGCTGCAGAACGAAGCCGGCAAGGCCTCGGCTCAGGTTCTCAACCGGTCGAGCGACCCGTCCTCAGCGCTGGTTTCGATCGATCCCACGACGGGCGCCGTGCGCGCGATGGTCGGCGGCAAAGACTTCGACCGGTCGAAGTTCAACCTCGCCGTGCAAGGCAAGCGGCA
>VAYV01000094.1 GCA_005883175.1 Actinomycetota bacterium | reverse complement strand
GAAGAAGGCATGATCGTGCGCCCGCCGGAGCCGGCGTGGCCGGGCAAGTCGATGTGGCGCGAGATCATCAAGCTCCCGACGGAATTGCCTCCCGACCTCGATCCGTTCATCCGGAAGTCGCTCGATCAAGCCGCGAAGATCAAGTCCGATCCCGCGAAGTACCTCGCCGCGCTGCGAGACTGGGCCGCGAAGGGATCGGGATCGCAGTACGCGTTGACGCCGGAAGAAGTCATCGGCCGATCGCAGGGCCGCTCGACGGAAAATTCCGAGGCAGCCGCGCATTTCGAGATCGGCCAGTTCTTGCAGAAGGCGGGACACGCGGACGACGCTGTCGAGCACTTCAAGCGCGCACACGAGCTCCAACCGGATAACTGGACGTACAAGCGGCAGGCGTGGCAGTACGTCAGTCCAATGCTGCAAGATGCGCGCGCGGTCTACGGGACCGGCTGGGCAGACGAGATCGAGAAGTTCGGCGCCGAGAACTACTACCGAGCGTCAGACCTGTGAGTCTCGGGATCCCGCTCGGTTGAACGACTTGTGCGCGCGGCCTAAGACGCAGAATCGCAACCACCGACCCGCTACCGAAGTTGCCTAGACTTGCTCTCGGGTGGATGACAGGTAGGCGCGCCTTTCGCGGTGGCGCTCCGCGCACCTCCAGGCATCTTCGATGCAGGCGTGCGGGTGACCACACTCCCAGATCCGCTGGCCGCTAGCGAAGACGCGCCCACGCCACGTCCCGTCGCGCGCCTGATGCCCCCAGACCCGGACCTGCTCGGATGACATCATGGTCGCAGCGTGTACCGATGTAGGGGGTCGGCACAGGGCTAAACGGCCCATGTTCCTCGGAAAGTGGCAGTTGCTCCGGATGGGCAGCGAGGTCATGCGGCGAACCCCGGCCGTTTGGGACTGGGCTCGCTTCTAGGGGGCATTTGCGGCGCCGACGAGACGGTAACGGCGAGAACCAACCGGACGAGCAGCCCGTGGTGGCTTTGGTCAGATGGAGGACGGGCTCGACAGCACCGCGGTGACGGCTCTCTGAAGAGCAGCCGCCACGTCGGAGGCCTTGACCGGCGACAGAGACGCATACCTCACGTGGATGATGATGTCGCCGACCCGACGGACGCCGATGCCGTGCGCGAAACCGTATTCATCGGGCCGCGCGCCGATGAAGATGTGACCATCTCCCGGCGCGTCCGACTCGGTCTTGTAGGTCGAACCGGGATGCGGGGCGTTGCCCTCCAGGAAGTACCGGAAGAAAGAGTCCGCTCCCGCGGGCGCGGCGAACTGCCACAACTCAGCGTCGACCACTCGGCGCGGAGACTTTTCAACGTACTGCCTGTCGACGCCTCGCAGATATCCCGTGACCGAAAGGTAGGTCGCAACGCGGGAGGGGTTCTTGAACTGCTTGCTCACCGTCTCCAAGGACAATCCAAGGTCTGACCCTGCGAGCGTCCATCCGCGCGGCGGCGATGCCAGGAACGAAGAGAGCGACTGCGTGTGGTCGTGTCTCGGACCAGTAGGAGTAGGACTGGCGGTCGCGGACTTCAGGCTTTGCACCAGCGCATCGGAGACCGGTGGAGACGTCGACGGTAACGGAGTCTTCGAAGCTGCCCCGATCAGCGCAAATATGCCGAAGATGACGGCCGCTGCGAGGTAGACGCGCGGACGCCGGCGGACGGGGCGAGAGGTGACGTCGACGCCGGAGGTTCGCTGCGCGGGAGCAAGGGTCCGAAGGCCTCTCCACGAGATCCAGTTGGAGATCAGAGCGATCGCGTTCGCGATTGGGCCGAGCAGCAGACACCACAAGACAAGTGTGAGGAATCGATACTGACACTCACGGAAATTCTTGAGCGCGCAGTCGCGGCACCAGCTTCCCTTGATGCGCTTCCATCTGAAGAAGACGACGAAGCTCTCGACGACCGTGTACCGGCCCGGTTTGGCGGGGGAGGCGCCGCAACTCTGGCAGTAGTTGATGCCGTCGCCGCCGTTCAGCGTGAAGGGCGCGCCGTGCGCCGGGCTTGGATCGGTTTGGGCGGGAGTCGTCGCAAGCTCGATGAGAGCCCCCTCAAGGGCGGGGGGCCGGGGCTGCATGCGGCGACGGCACCGAGGGCAGAACGTGCGCCCTTCGTCGGCGTGCGCGCCACAGTATTGGCATTCGGGCATGGAAACTCCTGGGTCCAGTCGAATCAACGAGACGGGACGAAACGAAGTGACGAGCCAAGATCGACCTGGATATCGGCCGGTGCCGAACGAGGGCCGGACACCCCCGGGGCGCTCTCGGCTCTGAATGGACCAGGGGCAGGGCGGCGGCCGAGTCGTCGGGTCACACCTAATGATGGCGTGGGCTTGCCTATTGTGTTAACAGGTGGTACACCAGCGCCGAAGGTTGACTGATGCGTGACCAAGGTCGACGAGGGCCGGTCCGGGTGCTTGTTGTAGATGACGAGCCGGACGTCCGAATGTTCGTCCGTATGGCGCTCGAGTCCGACGCAGATTTTCTTGTCTGTGGCGAGGCGACGAATGGCGCTGAGGCCGTGAAACTCGTCTCCGACCTCAATCCTGACGTTGTCTTGTTGGATATCCGGATGCCCGTGATGGACGGCGTCGAAGCTGCGCGACAGATCAAGTCGATCTGTCCGGGCACCAGGATCGTCGTGCTTTCGGCGCATCCATCGGCTGTCGTCGAGGTCCCCGGCGCCGATTGGTATCTCGAAAAGACGGGTGCGCCGCCGGCCGTTATCAAAGAGGCGGTCCTTCGAGTTGATGACCTGGGGTTGATGCATCTCGAAGGCTGACGTCGGACTTCGCATTGGCCCTCTAGAAGCGAACCCCGGTCCCAAATGGCCGGGGTTCGCCGCATCATGACCCGGAGTCGTCTCACAATTCTTGGCGGTGGGATCCCGACGAATGACAGGTGCGAGGCGCCCCTTTTGGTCGATAGATGGTTGTCCCAGCCCTGTTGGAGTTCTGTCGCGGACATCATGATGGGGCTACTTCAGCCGGCTTCACCGCTGGCTCGGAGCTTCAGGGGGACGCGATGAAAGCGATAGTCCAGGACAGGTACGGCTCAGCCGAGGTGCTGAGATTCGAAGATATCGACTTGCCGGAGATCGGCGATAACGACGTGCTTGTTCACGTCCGCGGGGCGGGAGTTGATCGAGGTGTTTGGCATTTCATGACCGGTCTGCCGTACGCAGGACGCATCGCGTCGGGGCTGCGCAAACCGAAGGTCCCAGTCCCCGGCATGGACGTGGCTGGAATCGTCGAGGCTGTTGGCAGAAACGTGACTCGGTTCAAGCAGGGAGACGAGGTCTTCGGCATCGGGAAGGGCGCCTTTGCGGAGTACGCGCGCGCTCCGGAGAAAAAGCTCGTTTCCAAACCGGCCGTCCTCACCTTCGAGCAGGCGGCGGTCCTTTCGATCTCGGGTCTTCCGGCTCTCCATGCCGTGCGAGACGAA
>VAYV01000093.1 GCA_005883175.1 Actinomycetota bacterium | reverse complement strand
CGCCGCGGTGGCGACGATCGCCGACCTCGAGCGCGCCGTCGCGTTCGCGCGCGCGCACGACCTGCTGTTCGCGTACGACAACGCGTACTCGGAGATCACCTTCGACGGGTTCACCGCGCCGAGCGTCCTTCAGGTGGACGGCGGCAAGGACGTTGCCGTCGAGTTCCATTCGCTGTCCAAGACGTTCAACATGACCGGCTGGCGGATCGGGATGGCCGTGGGGAATCCGGTCGCGATCGAAGCACTCGGCCGTGTGAAGACGAACATCGACTCGGGCATCTTCAATGCCGTGCAGCGCGCGGGGATCGCCGCCCTCGAAGGGCCGCAAGACTTCCTCGACGACCTGCGCGCGCTCTATCAGCGACGGCGCGATCTCGTGGTCAAGACGTTCAATGAGGTCGGCTGGAATCTGCAGCCGCCGCGCGGATCGGTGTTCGTGTGGCTGCCGGTGCCGGACGGCCACAACTCAGCGTCGTTCGCGACGTTCCTGCTCGAAGAAGCCGGCGTCGTCGTGCCGCCCGGCCGCGGGTACGGCGTGTCCGGCGAAGGGTTCGTGCGGATCTCGCTGACGGTCCCAGACGACCGTCTGGAGGAGGGATTGGAACGGATCAGGACCGCACTCGCCCGGTAGGCCGCTCGCGGCGGCGGATCACCGAGCTTCCCCCCGAGCTCCAGCAGCTCAAGCTCGAGCGAGCCGTGCTCGTCGGGCTGTCGGTCGGCAGGGGTGCCGGCGACGCCGAGGAGTCGCTGGAGGAGCTGAAACGGCTAACCGATACGGCCGGCGCGGAAGTCGTGGAGACCTTGCTGCAGCGTCGCGACCGGCCGGATCCGGCGACGTTCCTGGGCAAAGGGAAGGCCGACGAGGTGCGCTCCGTCGTTCGCGCGACCGGCGCGGACACAGTGATCGTCGACGAAGAGCTGTCGCCGGGTCAGCTCAGGAACTTGGAAGAGCTGTGCGGGTGCAAGGTCATCGACCGCACTGCACTGATCATCGACATCTTCGCGCAGCACGCGCACTCGGCCGAGGGGAAGCTGCAGGTCGAGCTCGCGCAGCTGAACTACCTGCTTCCCCGCCTTCGCGGCTGGGGCGAGTCGATGTCGCGCATGGGCAAGTCGGGGATCGGCGGGCTCGGTACGCGCGGTCCGGGAGAGACGAAGCTGGAGTCCGATCGTCGCCGCATCGGTGTTCGCCTCGCGAAGCTTCGGAAGGAGCTGAAGGACGTTGCACGCGTCCGTACGGTGAAGCGTGCCGAGCGCGTGCGAGCGCGCGCGCCGGCGATCGCACTCGTCGGCTACACCAACGCCGGGAAGTCCACATTGCTGAACGCCCTCACGCGCGCAGGCGTGCTCGTGCAAGACCAGCTGTTCTCTACGCTCGACGCAACGACGCGGCGCCTCGAGCTTCCCGACGGCCGCACGGCAACCGTCACCGACACGGTCGGGTTCGTGCGCCGGCTGCCGCACACGTTGGTGGAGGCGTTCAAATCGACGCTCGAGGAGGCGACCGACGCGGACCTCCTCGTGCACGTCGTGGACGGAACCGCGGACGATCCCGAATTGCAGCACGCGTCGGTGCGTGAGGTGCTGGGCGAGATCGGCGCCGCGCACGTGCCCGAGCTGGTCGCGATCAACAAGGCCGACCAGCTGGATGAGGTCGCGCGCGCGCGGCTACACCGCCGTTTCCCCGGCGCGGTGATGATCTCGGCGCTCGAAGGAGAAGGGGTGGACGCGTTGCTCGCCGGCATCGCCGCGAACATCCCGCCGCCGGAGATCGAAGCGGAGCTGCTGATCCCCTACGGGCGCGGAGACGTCGTTGCCGCGCTGCACGCGGCCGGCGCCGTGCTGAGCGAAGAGTTCACACCGGAGGGAACGAAGGTGCGCGCGCGGCTACGCGAGGATCAGGCAGGGCGGCTCGAGCAGTACCGCGTGCCGGACGAAGGCGCGCGCTCGACCCGGACCCCCTAGGAGTTACAGGCGGCTTAGGACCTACAGGCTGCGCAGGACCGCGACGACCTTGCCGAGCACCTGCACGTCGTCGGACTCGATCGGGTCGTAGGCGGGATTCTCTGCGAGCAGCTGCACCCGGCCACCTCTGCGGCGCAGGCGCTTCACCGTCGCCTCTTCGCCGTCGACGAGCGCAGCGATGATCGTTCCATCGTCGGCCGTTCGCTGCTGGCGGATGACGACGGTGTCGCCGTCGAAGATGCCGGCGCCGGTCATGGAGTCGCCTTTGACCTTGAGGGCGAACAGCGTGCCGGTCCCGACGAGATCCTGGGGGAGCGACAGCGTCTCCTCGATCTGCTCGGTCGCCAGGATCGGAGCGCCGGCGGCGATCTGGCCGACCAGTGGGACGTTGGCCACCGGGCTCGTCTGCTGGGGGATGCCGGTCTCGTCCAGCTGGACGACGATCGCCCGCGGCCGGGTCGGGTCCTTCCGGAGGTAGCCACGATCGGCCAGGGTTGCGAGCTGCGCGTGGACGCTCGAGGGGGACTGGAGGCCGACGGCCTCGCCGATCTCCCTGACCGACGGCGGGTAGCCGCGATCCCGGTGGGTCCTGGTGATGAACTCCAAGATGGCCCGCTGCCTGGTCGTCAGCTCCGTCACGTGAGCCCCCTCCGTCGCTGTCACCGCCGGACGCTAGCATCCTCGAGCCGCCGAATCAAACACCTGTTCGATTCCCCCTTGACGGGCGAACACGTGTTCGAGTAGCGTCGAGGTCGGAGGATGTTATGCGAAGGCCCATGAGAAGTCTGTGGATGGCAAGTGCGCTGGCGGCGGGTTCCATCGTGATCGGGACCCATGCCGTTTCCGCTGGTCAAACGCATCCTCGCCCCGCGGTCGTCTATCGCGTCCAGCCCGGGGACACCCTGTGGAGCATCGCCTCGAAGCTGGTGCCAACCAAGGATCCGCGCGAGATCGTGGACGGCCTCCTGAAGGCCAACCACCTTGCCTCGCCGACGATCGTCCCTGGTCAGACCCTTCGATTCCCCGCGCCCTAAGCGGATCTTCCCGGTTCCTTGAACCCGCTTATGTTGTATGCTAGTGTCTCTTCACCCACTACATCTTGTGGTTTAGTGGTGTCGATCGCACAAGATGCGTGGGCCGAACGGGATTGAGAACATGCGCTGTCCGTACTGCAAGAGCACCGACGACCGGGTCATCGACTCGAGGGAGGCCGAGGACGGCGCCGCGGTGAGGCGGCGCCGGGAGTGCGGTGCGTGCGGACGCAGGTACACCACGTTCGAGCGGGTCGACAACGCGGGGTTGCAGGTGGTGAAGCGATCGGGAGGCCGGATGCCGTACGACCGGGCGAAGGTGATCGCCGGGTTGTCGAAGGCCTGCGTGAACCGCCCGGTTGCCCCCGAGGACGTGGAGCGGGTGGCGGACGAGATCGAAGCGGCCGTGAGGGCCAGCGGAGTTGCCGAGGTGTCGACGCAAGAGGTTGGGCTGGCGATCTTGGATCGTCTGCGAGCCCAAGGCGGGAGCAACGAGGTAACACGGTCGGGAGCCGGGGAAGCAGCAAGACGGGGAGGGAGTAGCGGTGTCGAAGACGGAACGGGCAATGACGGAACGCGACGGCGCTCACCAAGGTATGGCGGTGAAGCGGTTCTTCACGTCGCAGGGGACGCACCCGTACGACCAGGTCGAGTGGGAGATCCGCGATGCGGTTATCCCGAACTTCAAGGAGGGCGGGAACGCCTTCGAGCAGCTCGGCGTCGAATTCCCCATCACGTGGTCTCAGAACGCGACCAACATCGTTGCGCAGAAGTATTTCCGCGGGCCGCTCAACACGCCGATGCGCGAGCGCTCCGTCCGGCAGCTGATCGACCGCGTCGCCGACACGATCACGACGTGGGGGTGGAAGGACGGCTACTTCGCGAGCGAAGAGTCGCGCGACACCTTCAACGCCGAGCTGAAGCACATCCTGGTGACGCAGAAGGCCGCGTTCAACTCGCCGGTCTGGTTCAACGTGGGCTCCGAGAAAGACCCGCAATGCTCGGCGTGCTTCATCCTGGCCGTCGACGACACGATGAGCTCGATCCTGAACTGGTACGTGGAAGAAGGGACGATCTTCAAGGGCGGCTCGGGATCGGGGATCAACCTGTCGACGATCCGTTCATCGAAGGAGCGTCTGTCTGCCGGTGGAGAGGCGAGCGGCCCGGTCAGCTTCATGCGCGGCGCCGACGCGTCGGCGGGGACGATCAAGAGCGGCGGGAAGACGCGGCGTGCCGCGAAGATGGTGGTCTTGAACGTCGACCACCCCGACGTCGAGGACTTCATCTGGTGCAAGGCCGTCGAGGAGCACAAGGCGCGCGCGCTGCGGGACTCCGGCTTCGACATGGACCTGAACGGGCGCGACTCGTACTCGATCCAGTACCAGAACGCGAACAACTCCGTCCGCGTGACCGACGACTTCATGATGGCGTACGTCGAGGACCGAGACTGGGCGCTCCGGGCGGTCAAGACCGGCGAGCCGATCGCGGTCCTGCGCGCGCGCGACCTCATGCGTCAGATGGCGCAGGCGGCGTGGGAGTGCGCAGACCCGGGTCTGCAGTACGACACGACGATCAACGCGTGGCACACGTCCGCTGTGACCGGGCGCATCAACGCGAGCAACCCGTGCTCGGAGTACATGCACCTGGACAACTCGGCGTGCAACCTCGCGTCGTTGAACCTGATGAAGTTCGTCGACGGGGACATGAACTTCGACCTGCAGGCGTTCCGCCACGCGATCGACGTCGTGTTCTTGGCGCAGGAGATCATCGTCGGGAACTCGAGCTATCCGACGCCGAAGATCGAGCAGAACGCCAAGAACTTCCGCGAGCTCGGCGTCGGCTACGCGAACCTCGGCGCGCTGCTCATGGCGCGCGGACTTCCGTACGACTCGGACGGCGGGCGCGCGTGGGCTGCGGCGATCACCGCTTTGATGACCGGCTGGGCGTATCGCGACTCGGCGCTGTTCTCCGAGCAGGTCGGTCCGCACGCCGGATATGCGGTGAACAAGGAGCCGATGCTGAACGTGATGCGCAAGCACCGTGCGGCTGCCGACCAGATCGACCCCGAGCTGGTGCCGGAAGGGCTGCTCCAAGCCGCGAAGTCCGCGTGGGACGACGCGATCACGCTCGGTGAGAAGTTCGGCTACCGCAACGCGCAAGCCTCGGTGCTGGCGCCGACCGGGACGATCGGCTTGATGATGGACTGCGACACGACGGGCGTTGAGCCCGACCTCGCGCTCGTCAAGACGAAGAAGCTCGTCGGCGGCGGGACGATGAAGATCGTCAACCAGACCGTTCCGCGCGCGCTCCGGCGTCTCGGCTACGGCGACGACCAGGTCACCGCGATCACCGACTACATCGCCGAGAACAACTCGGTGAAGGGCGCGCCGCACATCCGCGACGAGGACGTCCCGGTCTTCGACTGCGCGATGGGTGACAGCCCGATCCACTACATGGGTCACGTGAAGATGATGGCCGCGGTGCAGCCGTTCATCTCCGGCGCGATCTCAAAGACGATCAACATGCCCGAAGACGTCACGGTTGAAGACGTCGAGGACCTGATGGTCGAAGGATGGCGGCTGGGTCTGAAGGCGCTCGCGATCTACCGCGACAACTGCAAGGTCGCGCAGCCGCTCAGCGCAGACAAGAAGAAGGCCGAAAAGGCGCCGGACCCGGCGGTCATCGCGACCGGCCAACCGCAGCGCCGGCGTCTGCCGAAGAGCAGGCCGTCCCGCACGACGTCGTTCCGCGTCGCCGACGCCGAGGGGTACCTGCTGGCCGGCGAGTACCCGGACGACGGCATCGGCGAGGTCTTCCTCAAGGTGTCGAAGCAGGGCTCGACGTTGTCCGGCGTGATGGACGCGCTGGCGATCGCGGTATCGATTGGCCTGCAGTACGGGGTGCCGCTGGAGGCGTACGTCTCGAAGTTCATGAACATGCGGTTCGAGCCGGCCGGCATGACCGATGACCCCGACATCCGGTTCGCGACGAGCCTCGTCGACTACCTCTTCCGTCGTCTGGCGATCGACTACCTCGACGAAGAGCAGCGCGCGCGCCTCGGCATCATGACGACGGACGAACGCAAGGAGAGCCTGCAAGCCGGCCAGGCTCCGGCTGAGGCGCCGGCTGCTGTTCCGCTCGAATCACCGGTAATGAAGAGCGTTGCGGACGACGCGGAAGCGATCCGTTTGGTCGACGCACCGCTCTGTTACAACTGCGGCAACAAGATGCGACCGGCCGGTTCGTGCTACGTGTGCGAGTCGTGCGGGTCGACGAGCGGCTGCTCGTAAAAAGAATCACCTAGGCGAGCATGCGCCCTCGGTCTTCGGGGAAGGAGGCCGGGGGCGCTGCCATTCCGCGCCAGAACCGTTGACCGGCATGGCAGGTAGATCTAGCATCGAGCCGGCATGACCGACGATGTTGAGTCCGGCACTGAGTGGCTGCTCAGCTGGACGCTCGCGATCGTCGTCGCCGTCCTACTCGGCCCGGTTCTGTTCTTTGCGGGAACCGGATTGCTGTCGCTGGGGATCGGGATCTCTAACAAGACCCACCTTCCCCTTCTACTCTCGTGGGCCCTCGTGATTATCTACATCGGGGTCGTGGTCACGACGATCCTTCGCATCAGGGCCGCTCGCGCGCGCCGCGGCTAGACGCTCCTCGCGCCTCGGCTCCTCACATATCCTTGCCGAGTGACCTACTCGATCGTGGCGCGCGATCCGGAGACGGGGCAGTTCGGCGTTGCCGTGCAGTCGCACTTCTTTTCCGTCGGACCGATTGTGCCGTGGGCGGAAGCAGGCGTTGGCGCCGTTGCGACGCAGGCGTTCGCCGAGGCCTCCTACGGGCCTCGGGGGTTGGAGATGATGCGCGGCGGAACCCCCGCTGGGCGCGCGCTGGGCGTGCTCGTGTTCTCGGATAAGGAAGCCGAACGCCGCCAGGTCGCGATGGTAGATGCGCTCGGACACGTCGCAGCGCACACGGGGGAGCGGTGCATCCCGGAGGCCGGCGACCGGCAAGGCGACGGCGTTTCGGTGCAAGCCAACATGATGCTGAAGCCCACGGTTCCCGACGCGATGCTCGCGGCATACGAAAGCGCGACGGGCGATCTGGCAGAGCGGTTGCTGGCGGCGCTGGACGCGGCCGAAGCGGACGGCGGCCTCACCGTGATGCGCCGGGCGTACGACGCGGTTGAGCGCGCGGAGCAAGCCGCGTTGGAGGGGGACATGGAGACCGCGGCCGCCGAGTACGCGAAAGCCGAGGCCGGCGTCGGCGACAACGTCGAGGCAAGCTTCTGGGCCGGTGTCTCTCTCGCCGCCGCCGGGCAAGAGGAGCAGGCGCGCGCACTGCTCGCGAAGTCGTTCGCCCGGCACGAGGGATGGAAAGAGCTCCTGCGCCGGCTGCCGGCTGCCGGCATGTTCCCCGACGACTCCGCCCTGATCGAGCGGCTGCTCGCAGCCGACTGAAGTATCCTCGCGCGGATGGAGATCCTCGTTCAGCGGTTGGACGCCGGTGTTCCGATGCCGTCGCGCGCGCATCCGGGTGACGCCGGCCTCGATCTGCACGCCGCGGAGGACGTCTCGCTGAAGCCGGGGGAGCGCGCGTCGGTTCCGACCGGCATCGCCGTCGCGATTCCAGAAGGATGCGCCGGGTTCGTCGTGCCGCGATCGGGGTTGGCCGCGAAACACGGGATCGGGGTCGTGAACGCGCCGGGACTGATCGACAGCGGTTACCGCGGGGAGATCCGCGTGCTGCTCGTGAATCTCGATCAAAACGAGGCGTTCGAGCTCCGGAGGGGAGAACGGATCGCCCAGCTCGTCATCCAGCGCGTCGAGGAAGCGACGCTGCGCGAGGTGGGGGAGCTGCCGCCGAGCGCGCGCGGCGAAGGTGGTTTCGGCTCAACCGGCCGGTAATTTCGAGGTTGGTTGATGGTCTTCCGAGCGCCCGAGTAAACTTCGGTGCCTACGCGGACGTGGCTCAGTGGTAGAGCACGACCTTGCCAAGGTCGGGGTCGCGGGTTCGAATCCCGTCGTCCGCTTGAGAGCGCCGGAACCGGATCCCGGTCCGGCTTTCTTGTTGCACTGGCG
>VAYV01000092.1:1967-5174 GCA_005883175.1 Actinomycetota bacterium | reverse complement strand
CCGCACGCACCACGATCGGATGCGCGTAGGACCGCTCGTCCCCCATCACGCCGACCGTGCGCACGTCCGGCAAGATCGCGAACGACTGCCAGAGCTGACGCGTGAGATCTGCTTTCCGGACCTCGTCCAGAACGATCGCGTCGGCCTGACGCAAGATGTGCAGCTTCTCGGCCGTCACGTCGCCGATCACGCGGATCGCGAGCCCCGGTCCTGGGAACGGCTGCCGCCAGACGATCTCGTCGGGCAGGCCGAGCTCCTCACCGATCGCGCGCACCTCGTCCTTGAACAGGTTACGAAGCGGCTCGATCAGCTCGAAGTCCATGTCCTCCGGCAGTCCGCCGACGTTGTGGTGGCTCTTGATCTTCGCGGCGTCGCGCGTCCCCGACTCGATGATGTCCGGGTACAGAGTCCCTTGGACCAAGAAGCGCGCGCCGGCGAGCTCCGTGCGCGCGACCTCCTCGAAGACGCGGATGAACTCTTCCCCGATCGCGCGCCGTTTCGTCTCCGGGTCGGTGACGCCGGCCAGCTTCGCGAGGAACCGGTCCTGCGCCTTCACATGGATCAGATTGATGTTGAACAGGCGCCGGAACGTCTCTTCGACCTGCTCGGGTTCGTCCGCGCGGAGCAGCCCGTGGTCGACGAAGACGCACGTGAGCTGGTCGCCGACCGCCTTGTGGACCAACACCGCCGCTACGGCCGAATCGACACCGCCCGACAGGCCGCAGATAATCTGCTCCGCGCCCACCTTCTCGCGGATGTCCTTGATCGCTTCCTCGATGATCGAGACGCGCGTCCAGGACGGGCGTGCGTCGGCGGCCTCGTAGAGGAAGTTCTTCAGCAGGTCGAGACCACGCGGCGTGTGCACCACTTCGGGGTGGAACTGGACGCCGTACAGGCCGCGCTCGCGGTCCTCGAAGGCCGCGACCGGGGAGGCTTCGCTCGACGCGGTTACTTGGAAGCCGTCGGGCGCGCGCGTCACGACGTCGCCGTGGCTCATCCACACCGTCTGGTCTTCCGGAAGCGACTCGAAGAGGACGCTGCTCGGCTGCGAGACGTGGAGCTCGGTCTTGCCGTACTCGCGCGTTCCTGTATGGGCGACCTCTCCGCCGAGCGCCTGCGCCATGCCCTGCAAGCCGTAGCAGATGCCGAGCACCGGGATCCCCAGATCGAAGAACGCAGGGTTCACGGCAGGCGCGCCCGGTGCGTAGACGCTCATCGGTCCACCGCTGAGGATGAGGCCGCGCGGGCGGCGCTTACGGATCTCCTCGATCGAGACGTCGTGCGGCAGAATCTCGGAGAAGACCTTGCATTCGCGGACGCGGCGCGCGATCAGCTGTGCGTACTGGGCGCCGTAATCGACGACGAGAACAGAATCGAAAGAAGAGGGCTCCATCGACGGAGGATATCACGAGAGGATGAGGAGATTTCCGACGCTTAGACCGTTGGGCCGGGTGGACATCCTAGGGTCGGAAACGCTGCCCAAAGTCCTGTTGTCGTCTCGACGCGATGAACGTAAGACCGGATTCTTTTCTCCTTGCCGCCTGCCGTAACGAGGTACGTCACGTCTACCCGGGCAGCGTGCGTGAAGCTTCTGCGACCGAGCTTTCCGTTGGGGCACCCAGGAAATGTCCAATCGTCGTAAGAGACGCTATTCACAACCACACGGATTCGTTCCCCCGACCCGTAGAGGCTTCTCCCCGCCTGCAAGAACTCGCTCTCTGTGACGTAGGCGTGGGCATCGGGGTAAACGAGAGTCCATGCCTTGTCCCAGGCGCCTTGATCCTCCCAGACAACTTCTTGAATCTCCGTTCCCTTCGGATCTGCTCGCACGACGACCGAGTTGGAGCCTGACCGACTAAGGGCAAAGATGGCTCGCTCGTAGCCGGACCCCTGAAAAGTCGCCCGTTCGCCATCATTCTTGCCGTTGACCGCGAACGAACCATCGGCCTTAGTCGTTGACTTGCCTTCCGAGGTCGAAACGTCGATCCCCAAGAGCGGTGCATGGGTAAGGTTCGAGAGGACGACACCATGAAAAAAGAATCGTGGACTGGAACTGGAACAGCCCGCAGCGAATACCAAAAGGGTGCCAAGCACTGCAAGGGAACGTCGCATCTGACCAGTATCGCCGCAAATCGACAAAGGGCGGAGAGCGAACTAGCCGGCAAGGTCGCTCGCGCGTCGGTCCGGCGGAGCAACCGCGGGGACCGAGCTGCTGCTGACCGTCAGCGTCACCGTGAACGTGCTCCCCTTGCCCAGCACGCTCTCGACGCTCACGTCGCCGCCCATCGCGCGCGCAAGCTGCCGCACGATGAACAAGCCGAGACCCGCGCCGCCTGTTTCCATCCGGAGCGGGTCTTCCAGGCGCTTGAACTTCTCGAAGATCTCGTCGTGCTTGTCGGCCGGGATGCCGCGCCCGGTGTCGTGCACCTTGATCTGAACCGACACGCCTTCGCGCGCGATCTCGACGTCGACGGGCGCGCCCTCATCCGAGAACTTGATGGCGTTGGACACGAGGTTTGCCACGATCTGCTCGATGCGGATCGGGTCGCCGAGCGCCACGGCGCCGTCGGCCGCATCCAGCCGGAACTCGCGCAGCGGGTGCGCGATCACGAACGAGCGCAGCGCCTTCTCGGCGATGTGACCCACGTCGACCGCTTGCCGTCCAACCTCGGGCAGACGCCGCTCGCCGGTATTGGCCACGCGCGACGCAAGCAACAGGTCCTCGACGAGGCGATGCATGTGGTCCGCCCGCTCGAGGATCGACTGCAGCGCTTCGCGACGCCGCTCGGCCGGGATCTCATCGTTACGGCGCAGCAGCAGCGACGCGTAGCCCTTGATCGGCGTGAGTGGCGTGCGCAGCTCGTGGGACACCGTCGAGATGAAGTCGTCCTTCAGCTTGTCGACCTCGCGCTGGCGGGTCACGTCGGTCACGACCAAGACGTCGAAGCTCAGCTGCCCACGCCCGTCGAAGCCGGGACCGTGCTGCACGCGCAGCCAGCGCACCGACCCGTCGGTCGCGACGATCTCGAGGTCGGTCGGCTCGCCGCCCGAGGAGACGTCCATCGACACGGGACGGCCGAAGTTGTCACGGCCGCGCAGCAGGTACGCCATCGCCTTCCCGACGGCTTCCTTTTCCGTCACGCCGGTCATGCGCTCCATCGACGGCGACCACAGAACAACGGTGCCGTCTGCGTCGGCCAGGACGAT
>VAYV01000092.1:0-1912 GCA_005883175.1 Actinomycetota bacterium | reverse complement strand
GCGTCAGGTACAGGGAGACGGCCACCATGCCGACGGCGGAGTTACCCAGCCCGAGCGCGATCGACAGCTTCTGCTCTTCAACGAAGACCTTCATGAGCGCCGTGTCGGTCGTCGCCGCGATGATCGCCGAGATCGACACGAGGTTGATCAGCGTGAACAAGAACATGCCGGCCGTCAGCGCGACCAGGCCGCGCGCCGAGCCGAACTCGCCGTGGCCGATGCCGTGGTAGACGGCCACGGCCGGGACGACGCCCAGCGCGTACTGACCGATGTTGAAGACAAACTTCTTCGGCGGCTTCCGCTGCACGATCAGGGCGAGTGCCAGACCGGTCACCGACACCACAACGGCGACCGACGCGGGCAGCAGCACCATGTCCGCGACGACGGCGAGCTCGAACAGCGTGAGCAGCTCCGCCGACTGGCCGTGCTGGAGGCGGATCGAGATCAGCTCGGACATCGCCGTCAGGACGACGAGGATCAGCGCTTTCCGAAGCACGCCGCCGTGAAGCGGAGGGGGGTACGCGAGGACGGAGATGGCGATCGCGAGCGCGCCGCCGCCGGCCACAGCCGCGATGAGCGAGCTGGTGCCCGGCGTTCTCCCTCGGCCCCGTTTCATAACGTCTAGCTCCAGCTCACGTCGTCCCAGGACCGGCTATCCCACGACCGGCCGTCCCAGTTGCGCGCGTCCCACGTGCGCGAGTCCCAGCTGCGGCTGTCCCACGTTCTGGAGTCCCACGAGCGGCTGTCCCACGTGCGGCCGTCCCAGGTGCGCGAGTTCAAACCCGAGGCGTCCCAGGCGCGCGCGTCCCACGTGCGGCTGTCCCAGGCGCGCGCGTCCCAGGTGCGCGCGTCCCACGTCCGGCCGTCCCAGGTGATCCCGTCCCACGAGCGGCCGTCCCACGTGCGCGACGTCCACTGACGGGCGAGCCACGACTGTGCGTCCCAGTTGCGCGCGTCCCACGCCCGAGCGTCCCAGGCGCGCGCCAGCCACCGGCGAGCAGCCCACGAACGAGCGTCCCACGAGCGCGCGGCCCACTGACGCGCCTGCCACGTCATGAAGTCCCAGGTGCGGCCGTCCCACTGGCGCGCGTCCCACGAACGGGCTGCCCACTGGCGCGCGGCCCACTGGCGGGCGGCGAACTCGTCGTCGCTCCAGGAGCGCGCGGCCCACTGGCGAGCGGCCCACTGGCGAGCGGCCCAGAAGAAGGCGCCCTGACCATTGACCTGGCGCCATTCGAACTGCAGGCCCGGCGGCGAGAACGGCTGCATAACGTCGCCCATGTCCGGAAGCGGGTGCAGCGCCAGATCGCTGTCGTCCATCGACACGGCGGCCGCCGCATTCACGACGCCGGCGCCGGTCGATTCGGTGTCGCCGTCGAGGACCGGCGTCGCGCTGCCCATCAGCAGCGCCTTGACCTCGTCCGGGCTGAGCCCCGGCCGCGCGCTCAGAAGCAGCGCGGCCGCACCGGCCGTCACGGCGGCCGACATGCTCGTCCCGGAACCCTTGAAGTAGTTGTCTTCCACGACCGCCGACGGGTTCTGCTGGTCGATCGTGCTGCCCGGCGCGCGCAGCGAGACGAGGTGCTCGCCCGGCGCCGCGACATCCGGCTTGTCTTCGCCGAAGGCCGTCGGGCCTCGGCTGCTGAACGAGGACACCTGGTCGTCGGAAACATCCGACGTCCCCATGTCGTTGACCGAGCCCGCCGTCAGCAGGACCGGGTCGTTGCCCGGCGAGGCGATCGTCGACGCGCCGGGACCGTCGTTGCCGGCCGGCACGACCACGACGACGCCGTGCGCCCATGCGGTGCGGAGCGCGCGCGACAGCGGGTCGATCTCCGGCGGGAACGGCGAGGCTGAGTCGAGCGGAAGGAGCAGCACGCGCACGTTGAACCGCTGCGCGGAGAAGTCGACG
>VAYV01000091.1 GCA_005883175.1 Actinomycetota bacterium | reverse complement strand
GACGCACTGGTCGCCTCTGCCGATCGCGTCTTCACGATGGGTTGCGTCGTCGACGATGCAGCGTGCCCCGCGATCCTCTACGCGCAGGTCGAGGACTGGGCCTTGCCGGATCCGAAGGGCAAGCTGATCGAAGAGGTCCGAGCGATCCGCGACGAGATCCGCGCGCGCGTCGAGGCCCTCCTGCAGTGATAACACGCAGCGTTCGCAGCGTGTTCACACAACCGTCCAACAGCCTCTGCCTTCCGGTCAGATAGCCTCGCTACCCTCGAGGCGTGGGTACAGTTCGAGAGTTGCGGAGCAGATCCGAGACCTCCGAACGACCCGTCATCCGTCTCGTCGTCCTGGATAACGGCGACGACGCGATGGTTCTTCATTTCCACCGCGCGCGGGGTGAGCGTCGCCCGGTTCGGATCCTTCACCCGAGCATGCTTTCGGATGGTCGCTTCCCTTGGGATCCGGATCGGCCACGCCCCGATCGCTCTGCGTGCCGGAATCCTCATGACGAACGCTGAGCTGTCTGAGAAGGTTCTCGGCGGCCTCGAGGTCGCAGTCGACGTGATCGAGCGGGCGGCGAAGAACTATCTCAGCAGCACCGGTTCGCCGAACATGAAGGCCTTGCAGCACATGGCCGCCGCGGCGGTTTTGCTCGGACGAGCGGCCGACGCCCTCCACAACGAGGGCGCTGCTTTACGGCTCGTCCGTTAAGTCTCAGGCCCAGGAACACCCCGCCAGGCGGCGGGGCCGATGCTGTCGCCCCCCGCTCGCTCAAGAACCCTTGGCCGGCGGGTAGTGCCTCCACCCGCCGAACAGGCGTGCCGTCCTTCTTCTCCCAGACGGCCCGCGCTCGTACGGTTCGTCGTGGCATGGGGGCGATCCGACTCCGTCTCGGCGCTGAGCTGCGCGCGCGATGGCGTGGCTGGCTTGCGCTTGCGCTGCTGCTGGCGGCGTTCGCCGGCCTGACCCTCGCGACTGCTGCGGGCGCCCGGCGCACTGATACCGCGTACCAACGCCTCCTGAAGGTGAGCCATCCCTTCGATCAATTCTTGCTCGGCGTCGGGCCACACGGGATCTCGCTCTTCCCTCTTAACAAGCCGATCACGCTCGAGCAGCTGCGCTCGTTGCCTGAAGTCGCCGACTACATCACCGAGTACTTCTTCGACGGACCTGCCGGTGCGCTGGGTGGGATCGCATCGCCGGACCGCCGCATGGATCGCTCGTTCAACACCGCCCGGATCATCTCGGGGCGTCTTCCGGAGAGTGCGACCGAAGCCGCGGTTCCGGTGGCGATCGTGTCTACGCTGCATGCGCACGTCGGTGGGACGATCACCATCCGGCTCGTCGAAGGTGCGTTCTCGGACAGTCCGAAGATCGTCCCGACCAAGTTCACCGTTACCGGGATCATCGCAGTGCCGGGTGAGTTCCCGCCCTACTCTGACCTGGGTCCGCCGCGCGTCCATTTCTCTGCCGCGTTCTATGACAAGTACCAAAGCTTTGGCGCGTTCCCGTACACCTTCGTCCGGCTCAAGCAAGGGGCTGCCGACCTGCCGGCCTTCCTGAAATCGATCGGAGGACTTTCTGGCGGATACCCAGTCATCGGGTATCGCCAAGAGGATCTCGCGCGCAATGTCGAGCGGTCGTTCCATCTCCAAGCGGTCGCGCTCGAGCTATTCGCGCTCTTCCTTGCGATCGTCGCGGCCCTCGTGCTGGGCCAAACGCTCGGCCGACAGGCGATGGCTGAAGGCGTGGACTATCCCGCCTTGCGTGCAATTGGGATGACGCGACGGCAGCTGTTCGGGCTAGGCGTGATCCGCGCATCGATCCTTGCCGTCACCGGCATCGTTCTCGCGATCCCGATCGCAGTGGCACTCTCGCCTCTCGCGCCAACGGGACTTGCACGGGCTGCGGACCCCAACCCCGGCGTTCATTTCGATCTGGTCGCGCTGGGTGGGGGAGCACTCATCGCGCTCGCGGCTCTCATGCTGCTCGTGTTGATACCGTGCGCGCGCGCAGCGCGTCTCGCCGAGCGTGACGAAGTGTTTGGGCGTGCGGAGTCGGGTGCCGAGCGAACGTCGCGTTCCGTTGAAGCCGTGACACGCGCGGGTGCGTCGGCGCCTGCAGTGGTGGGGATGCGTCTCGCGCTGGAGCCCGGTCGCGGTCGAACTGCCGTGCCGGTGCGCACGACGATCGCCGGCGTCGTTCTTGCCGTTGCCGCTCTCACGATCACGCTTAGCTTCGGAGCCAGCCTTCACTATCTGCTAAACAACCCTCGCCTATACGGCCTCACGTGGGACGTCGACGTCGGGTGGGACAATGTCTCCCACCAGCAGTTCGATCAGGCGATCTCAGCCGCGCGCGCAGACCCCAACGTAGAGAAGGTGGCCGCTTTGAGCCTGGGCATTCCTTTCCTCATCGATGGGGTTCCTGCAGACGCGATGGTCGTTTCACCCGCAGACGACACGTTCTTGCCTCCGGTCGAAAGCGGCCGCGGCCCGCACGCGGCGGACGAGATAGCGCTCGGACCGAAGACGCTGCGACGGATCCATAAGAACGTCGGGGACGAGGTCTCGGTCTCGGTCGTTGGTGTGCAGGCCAAGCCGTTCCGCGTGGTTGGACGACTCGTGGTGCCGACCGTGGGGCACACGGCGAACCTCGGCGAGGGGTCGGTGGTGACCGGTGGGGCGGTCGCTCGGTTCTTCCCAGGCGGTGATTCCCCCGATGAGTTCGTGGTCCGTTTCAAGCCGGGCGTGAACATCGTGAAGGCGCGCGCCCAGTTGGAGAAGGAGGTCGCACCAACCGGCGCAGGAACGCAAGAACCGACAACTCCGGGCGATCTTCTCAGCTTTGGCCGGAGCCAGAACCTGCCGCTGATCCTGGCAGGGCTGCTCGCGCTGCTTGGTCTTGGAACCCTCGCGCATGCCCTTGTCACGAGCATCAATCGGCGTCGTCGTGACTTCGCCATCTGTAAGACGCTGGGGTTTACGCGGGGCGACGTCGCGCGCGCGGTCGCATGGCAATCCTCAACATTCATCGTCGTCTCGCTGCTCTTCGGGCTCACCCTGGGCGCGATCGCCGGGCGCGCGCTGTGGAGCGTCTACGCGGATCAGCTCGGGATCCTTTCTGTGCCGCGGGTCCCGCTTTGGACGCTCCTCCTGATCGTTCCGGCCGCGGGACTGCTGGCGAACGGCTTGGCGCTTTGGCCTGCCAGGTCGGCGGCGGGCACCAGGCCGGCGCTGGTCCTCAGGGCCGAGTAGCCGGTTAGCGTTCGGTTAAGCGCCCGATTCACAACAATTTCCAAGCGCCTTCTCATGGCGTCCTTATTGCGCGGTGCTGAGATTCTCGCTTATATCGGCGCCGGGGGTTCTTGATGTTCCAGTTCGGATACGTCTTTAACGAGCTACGACGTCGCCTAGGGCGCACGATCCTGACGGCGCTCGGCCTGGCCGCCGGCGTCGGTTTGGTGATCGGCATCATCGGCGTATCGCAAGGGTTGGACCAGGCCCAGGCGAAGGTGCTCGCGCCGCTCAGCTCGATCGGTACCGACGTCCTCGTCACCCGCGTCGTCGGGGCGTCGAGCAACGGCACCAGCGCGACTCCGACGCCGTCGGCCAGCGCGCAGACCGATCCGCGTGCGAATCGTGGGTTCTTCCCCGGCGGACCCGGTGGGAACAAC
>VAYV01000090.1 GCA_005883175.1 Actinomycetota bacterium | reverse complement strand
TCGCCGTCGTCCTCACGACGGGAGACCTCGTGTGGGCGACGATCGAGGATGACCTCGCGCGCTCGGAGCCTGTGGTGAAGCGGCCGCGAGCGATCGTGCTGCCTCGCGTCGGCGGCGCGCTCCTGTCTGCTCCGGTCTTCTTCTACATCTTCCGCGCGTTGGTGAGCTGAGGAGTAGAGCGGATGCGTCGCGTCGTTCGCTGGCTGCTCGCGCCGGTCGTTATCCTTGGTGTCCTGTTCGTCGTCGGCAACGTCATCGCGACGCGCGTTGCGGAGTCGAAGATCGCCTCCGCGCTGGAGAGCTCGTTCCATCTGTCGGCCCGCCCCTCAGTCAAGATCAGCGGTTTTCCGATCATCACCAACATCTTGAGCGGGCACGTTCCGCGCGTCTCGTTCAGCGCTTCATCCGCGACGTTCCAAGGGCTGACGGTGAAGGACATCAACGTGACCCTCGTCGACGTCACGGCGACGGGAGGCTTCCTGCACGGCGGAGGTCTCACGATCAAGGTGGGCGCCGGCACGGTGCGCGCGCGAGCGACGGAGGCTGCGGTGAACGCGTATCTGAAGGACCACGGACAGAACGCGACGATCGCGTTCCACGACGGCGGTGCGACGGTGCGCGCGGTCCGCTCGTTCCTCGGGCGGCCGCGGAGGTTCGTCGCGACCGGCACGGTGGCTCGGGAAGGCTCGTCGCTCGTGTTCCGCCCGACCTCCGTCGCAGTGGACGGGCGCGCGCCACCGCCCGGCACGCGATCCCTCGCCGAACAGAAGGCGACGCTGCGCGTTCAGCTGCCGCCGCTGCCGGGCGGGGTCTCCGCGTACGGCATCGCGGCGGTCGACGGCGGCGTCGCGCTGTCCGCCATCCTGCGCGACCAGCTGCTCGACCTGTCGAGCTAGCGCCGGTTGCGGCGCCCCCTCGGGTTTTATACAGTAGGAACGGTATAAACCCATGATGAGCAGGCAAAATGACCACTGACACCGTCGGACAAGACGCCGCCGTCGCGCGAGCCCTCGCCGCCCCGACCCGTGCCACGATCCTCGATCACCTCCGAGCGGCCGGCCCGCGCGCGGTGAAGGAGGTCGCCGACGCGGTCGGCGTGCACGCCAATGTCGCGCGCGGGCACCTCGACGTTCTGGTGTCCGCGGGGCTGGCGTCGGTGTCGTGGCGGCGCAACTCGTCCGGCGGGCGCCCTGCGAAGGTGTACGAGGCGACGCCGGTCCACGTCGAGGACGGGACGGTGCTCGTCAGCGACATCCTCGCGTCGCTGATCGAAGCGGCGGCTCCTGCGCCGGGAACGGCGAAGAAGATCGCCGAGCAGGCAGGCGAGCGGCTGGCTCGCCGTATCCGTCCGGGAGAGGACGAGCTTGCTTTCTCCGAACAGGTCGAGTGGCTCCAGCGAGCGCTCGCGCACGTTTCCGGCGGCGTACGCGTCGCCGCCCGCGGCGACGACTGGGTCGAGCTCGAGGACCTGGACTGTCCGTTCAAGGGGATAGCGGCGTCGCACCCCGAGATCGCATGCTCGCTCGACAAGGCATTGAAGGAAGGGATCATGCGCGCGCTCGGCGCAGATACGTACGTCGAGCAGGTGACATCGATCGCGTGGGGAGATCCCTCGTGCCGTGATGTTGTCCGGTTGCGCGGAAAGGGGACGACATGAGCGAGAAGCGGATGGTCGACAAGAACGGGATACGCGGCGGCGCCGGGCTGTCCGCCGTGCTGCTCCTCGTGGCATTCGTCTTCCAGTGGCGCGCGATGGTGCCCGCGATCGGCGCCGCTCTGGCGATCGGCAGCTTGTTCGGGCTGCGTTACTCGCCGCTCGGCGCGACGTATCGCTTCGTCAAGAAAGCGTCCCGGTTGAGCATCCCGGTTGAGCCGGAAGAGGAGCCTCCGCCGCGATTCGCGCAGACCCTCGGGTTCGTCGTCTGTGGCATCGCGTCACTGCTGTTCATCCCCGGATGGAACGCGGCCGGCTGGACGCTTGCGCTCCTGGTCGCGGGGTTGCAAGGGCTGCTCGCAACCACCGGTCTGTGCATCGGGTGTGAGATCTACCTCTACGCGCAGCGCTTCAAGGCGCACGAGGTTCAGGCGTAATGATCGTTCGCATCTTGGTTGCCGTCGCGGTCTCCGGTGCGACCATCGCCCTGGCGGTGCTCTGGCGGCGCCGGGAAGGCCGCTTCGACGAAGGCAGCGGGCGCTTCACGCCCGCCGACCTTGGGGTCGTGAAGATCGACCGTCCGTCGGCCGTGCTCGTCGAGTTCTACGGCGAAGACTGCGCGCCGTGCGTCACGGTCGAAAAGCGGATCGGCAAGATCGCGGCGGAGGTTCCCGGCGTGCAGGTCGTTTCCATCGATGCCGGCGCGCGCATGGAGGTTGCCGACCGCCACGAAGTTCGGCGCGTGCCGACGGTGTTCGTTCTCGATCCCGATCTCCGTGTGATCTGGCGCGCGTCGGGGGTTCCGAGCGAGGACGCGATCCGCACCGCACTGTTGGGGCCGGATTGGGCCGGACGTCCGAGCCCGAACGCCGTGCCACGTCAGCGCATAGCTCGCTAGATCACCGTGGTACGCTGCGCGCGCTCGAGCGGAACGCAGGAGATGGCCCATTGGTGACGTACGTTTTCATCGCCTTGCTCGCAGCGATGGTGGCTGCGGCGGGCCTGTTCTCGATCGTGGTCGTCACGCGGCTCGTTGAGCCCCGAGGGATGAAAGCGCTCCTTCGCCGTCTCGCCGGCCGGTAGGGCCGTGGCGCTCAGCTTCGCCTTCACAGACGAGCAGCTCGCCTTCCGCGCCTCCGTGCGCGACTTCGCCGAGAAGGTCGTCCGGCCGGACGCAGTCAGCACGTGCATGGCGCTCGAGGGCTTGGAGGAAGGCGGGCGCGACTCGGGCTTGCTGCTGTCGCTCGGCGCGCACATCTGCATCGGGGCCGTCCCGATCTGGTTGCACGGGACGGAAGAGCAGAAGCGCGCGTACCTTCCGAAGCTCTGTAGCGGAGAGTGGGTCGGCGCCTTCGCGATCACGGAGCCGGGCGCAGGCTCGGACACAGCCGGCATCACGACGAGCGCGCGCCGGGACGGTGATCACTTCGTCATCAACGGGTCGAAGACGTTCATCACGAACGGGCCGATCGCCGACGTGATCAACGTCGTCGCGGTGACCGACCCCGACGCGTCGTCGTCGCAGCGCATGAGCTGCTTCATCGTCGACCGAGACACGCCGGGACTTTCGATCGGGAAGCATCTCGACAAGAGCGGCAATCGCTCGTCGCCGACGTCCGAGCTTCATTTCTCCGACTGCATCGTTCCGGCGTCACAGATGCTCGGGCCTGAGGGCTCGGCCCTATGGAAGGTCGCGTTCGAGTGCTTCGACTGGGAGCGAACCGTGATGGTGTCTGCGTCGCTCGGCGGCATGGAGGCCCAGCTGAACGCCTGCATCGAGTACGCGCGCGATCGCAAAGCGTTCGGGAAGCCGATCGCAGACTTCGAGATGATCCAGGACAAGCTCGCGCGCATGCGGGTAGGGACGAACGCGGCGCGCTGGGTCTTGTATCACGCGGCCTGGCTCAAGCAACAAGGCCTCCCACATATGCAGGAAGCGTCGATCGCCAAGTATCTTGTCGCCGAGACGGCGATGCACAACGCGCTCGAGGCCGTCCAGATCTTCGGCGGCTACGGGTACATCAAGGAGTTCTCGGTCGAGCGGTCGATCCGCGACGCGAAGCTGCTCTCGATCGGCGGCGGCACCAGCGAGATCCAGAAGCTGATCATCGCGCGGACATTGCTGGGGGAGACGCCGTGATCGGCGAGCACGAGACGAACGTGCGTGGCACGAACATCCACTGGCTGGAAGCCGGAAGCGGCGACGAGCCATTCCTGCTAATCCACGGGTTCGGATCGAGCACCGCGAAATGGCTTGACGTTCTGCCGCTGCTCGGCGCGGAACGGCGCGCGATCGCGTTGGATCTTCCCGGATTCGGAGCCTCGGACGCGCCGGCCGGTTCGTACTCGCCGGCCTGGCTCGCCGGTGCGGTCCTGGCGTTCTGCGATGAGATCGGCGTCGCGCGCGCGATCTGGACGGGCAACTCGCTGGGCGGACTGATCGCGATCCACGCGGCCGCGGCCGAGCCCGAACGGGTCGCGGCGCTGATCGGCGTCGACGCCGCACTTCCGACGGAGAGCGCCGGAGGGCCGAGCCCGCGCGTGCTGGTGAGCTTCGTCGCGCCGGCGCTTCCCGTCTTCGGCGAGCTCATCTACCGCCGGTACGTCCAGCGTCCGCCCGAGGTGCTCGTTCGCGAAAGCCTGGAGCGGAACTGCGCGCGCCCCGAGCGCATCTCGGAAACGACGTGGGCGGCGTTGGTTGCCGACGCGCGGGGCCGCGTCGGGCGTCCCGCACATGCGCGCGCAGTGGTGCGCGCGAATCGTCAGATGATGTGGGCGCTTTCGGCGCGTCGCGAGCAGACGTGGCGCGTGCTCGAGGCCGTGCGCGTTCCGACGCTCTTCATCTGGGGCGCGCGCGACCGGCTGATCTCCGTCGACGCCGGCGAGCAAGCCGTTCGGCGCCTTCCGGGATCCGAGCTCGTCGTTATCGACGACTGCGGTCACAACCCGCAGATGGAGTGTCCCGACGAGTTCGCTGCGGCCGCGATCGCGTTCGCGCGCAAGGTGAGCGCGCGCGCCGATCGCTAGTGCTGGGTCAAGAACTCGAGCACCGTCTTATTGAAGGCGTCGAATTCTTCGAGGTTGTACGCGTGCCCGCCGTCGAGCAGCTTGAGGTCGGCGCCGGGTATCGCTGCGGACAGCTCTTCGGATAGCTCCGGAGGGACCATGATGTCGCGGCGCCCGCACATCACGCGGGTCGGGATATCGAGACGGGCAAGCTGGTCGCGGACGTCGTGTTCGAGCAGGGCCTCGAGCTGACGCTCGAAGACTTCGGGATGCGTCGCGAACTCGAGCGCCATCTGCTCGATCTGCTGGACGAACGCACTGCGCTCGAGGATGAACTTCGGCGTGAAGAGCCACAGCATCGACGCACGCGTGATCGCCGCTTGCCCCCCTGCCTCCATGATCATGCGCCCCACGTCCGACATCCGCTGCGTGTAGGGGTTCTTCGAGCACCACGTCGAAGCCAGGACCATCGAACGGATCCGCTCCGGCGCTTTCAAGGCAAGATGCTGTGCGACTGCGCCTCCCATCGAGATCGCGAGCACGTGCGCGCGCTCAACCTGGGCTTCATCGAGGACGGCGAGCGCATCTGCCGCCATCTGCTCCATGGAGAACGGTCCCGGCGGGGCCGTTGAATCGCCGATACCCCGGTTGTCGAACGTGATGCAGCGGAAGTGGGGCGTCAGCACGGGAAGCTGGAGCATCCACATCCGGCGATCGGCCGCGAGGCCCATGATCAGCAGCAGCGGATCGCCGTCTCCGTCCACGTCGTAGGCGATCGTTGCGTCGCCGGAGCGCAGTGTGTGCATGGCCAGACCATAACCGGGAACGGGGGCGGGCGGCGACCGGAACGGTCGCCGCCCTGAGGGGGACGGGGATCTAGCGCGCCGCGCGCCGCCTTACGATCAGTGCGCCGAGCAAAGCGCCTGCCGCCGCGAGGCCGGCCGCGATCCAGACGACCGGCGACGCGCGCGCTTGGCCGAGCACGAACGGGCCACCCGGTTGCGTTCCGGAGGTGAACGAGCACGCCGCGCGCACGCCGCAGGGCAATGCGAACACGTAGTAGGCCCCGCGCGGGAGGGCTCGCGTGCCGATCTCGTTCCGGCCCAACACGGGGTCGAACGTCGAAGGCCAGTGGATCGAGACCGCGTACGACCCCCGGCCGTCGGCGCGAGCCGACGTGAGGTACTGATCGCCGAGCCCCTCGATCACGCATCCGTTCCCGCCGTACACGGCGGCGATGGTGAGGCGTGTCCCCGGCTGAAACCCTCCACCTCGGATCGTGAGCGCGGTTCCCGTCCGGCCGCCACCGGGGGTTACTACAGGCGCGCGGATGTGCGGCCGGGCGCCCGACTCGCCGGAGATGAGACCGGCGATGCAGCGCGGAGGCGCGGCGGGCGAAAGAAGTGCTGCGGTTGCAGCAACGACCAACGCCGAGAGTTGCATCGCCATCGTCATCAGTCGCAGTAGTAGGACTCAGCGGCGTACGAGGACCCGAGGTACATGAACTCGACGCACGCGATCGGATCGAACAAGACGTAGCCGTAGCGGAAGTTCTGCCGGAGGTAGCCGTTCCACGAGTAGCGGTTGCTGGTCGGGTAGCCGATCCAATACACCCAGTCATGCCCGTTGTACGGGTCGGTGTAGGCGGCCAAGATGCCTCGATAGAGGACAAAGGCGGTGGTCGCTCCGCCTTCGACCATGATCGCGCGCTGGTCGTTGTATGCGGAGTAGTAGAACGTCTGGACGCTTCCGGCGATGCTGCTTCGAGGCGCGCATCCATAACGCCACCACGACGACAAGCCGGTCTCGTAGCGGCACGGCGACCATCCGACGCCGATGTCGGCCGCAACGCCGATCGCCTTGTAGCCACCGGCGGACTTGTAGGCGTTCTGAATCGCGGTCGAGAAGGTGCCGCTGTGGTAGTAGCCGATGCCCGCGTTGTCGCTTGTGTACGAGGCGTGCATCAGCGGGTCGCCCGAGCCGCCGTGACCCGATATCGGTGTCAACG
>VAYV01000089.1 GCA_005883175.1 Actinomycetota bacterium | reverse complement strand
GAGTTCACGCCGGAGATCGCTGCGATGATCGGCATAGGCGTCGGGATCGACTACGCCTTGTTCATGGTGACGAGGTACCGCCAAGGGTTGCACGAGGGACTAACCCCGGAAGAGGCCGTTTCGCGCGCGATGACCACGTCCGGTCGAGCGGTCGTATTCGCGGGAACAGTCGTCGTCATATCACTGCTCGGCATCCTGTTGATGGGGTTCAAGTTCATTCAAGGGCTCGCCGTCGGTGGTGCAGCCGCCGTCTTCGTGACGATGCTCGCCTCGTTCACATTGCTGCCGGCGATGCTGGGATTCGTCGGCCATAACATCGACAAGCTCCACGTGCCGGCATTCCTTCATCGCAAGAGCTCCGGCGATCAGGCGGGGTTCTGGTACCGCTGGAGCCGGTTCATCCAACGAAGCCCTTGGGTTGCGGGTCTCGTAGGTCTCGCCATCCTCGTCGCTCTCGCGTTGCCCTTGTTCAAGATGCGGCTCGGAAGCGCAGATGCCGGTAACGATCCGACCTCGCTGACGACCAGGCGCTCGTACGATCTGCTCGCCGAAGGCTTCGGCCCCGGTTACAACGGCCAACTGATCCTCGCCGCCGTCGTCCACGGGCACGCGGACGTCGCCGCACTGAAGCATCTCGACGATGTGTTGCAGCGCACGCCCGGCGTTGCGTTCGCGGGTCCCGTTATCCGCACCAAATCTGGCGCCGCGGCGCTGATCCAAGTCTATCCAACGACCACCCCACAAGACTCCGCCACGTCGCAACTCGTGAAGGATCTACGCGCGAAAACGATTCCCGACGCCATGCGTGGCACCGGCGTGAATGTGTACGTCGGTGGCTTCAATGCGATCTTCGTCGATTTCGCAGAGAAGATCGCCGAGCGCTTGCCGATCCTCATCATCGTCGTGATCGCGCTCTCGTTCCTGTTGCTAATGGCTGTGTTCCGCTCGATCCTCGTGCCGGTCAAGGCGGCCATAATGAATCTCTTGTCGATCGGCGCGGCCTACGGAGTTATCGTCGCCGTGTTCCAGTTCGGGTGGGGCCGTCAGATATTCGGCGTTGCGAAGCCGGGGCCCATCGAATCGTGGATCCCGATGATGATGTTCACGATCCTTTTCGGACTCTCGATGGACTATGAGATCTTCCTTCTCTCGCGGATCCGCGAGGAATACCTCGAGACGCGCGACAACGCCGCGTCGGTGGCCGACGGTGTCGCCCAGACCGGGCGCGTCATCACGGCCGCTGCGGCAATCATGATCGTTGTGTTCGGCACGTTCGTCGTCGGGTTCGGCGCGCGCGTCGTGAAAGAGATCGGCCTCGGCCTCGCGGTCGCGGTGCTGGTCGACGCGACGCTCGTTCGGATGGTCCTCGTGCCGGCGACGATGGAGCTGCTCGGCGACGCCAACTGGTGGCTGCCGCGGTGGCTCGACCGCGCGATCCCGTCGCTCTCGGTCGAACGCGACCTGCACGAAGCGATCGAGGGCGAGAAGGTAGGGGCGCCGTAGGACTCACGTTTCTCTAGGAGGGCGGCTCATCGAGCCGCCCTCTTGTTGTCAGACATCCACGATCTTCCGTGTCGATGTGCCAAATGGATGCCTTTCAGCGTCGCGATATCGCCGCGAGTGGTGTTGTGTCGCCGATGCGCGCGCGACACGCGTCGATATCAATGGCCGCGCGCGGTTCCACCCGTTTATCCTTGCGTGGAATGGGGTGACGCGATGTCCAACGACAACAAAGAGCTCGTGCGTCGACTGTTCGAGGAAGGCTTCAACGCGCGCGCAACGGACGTCTTCGACGAATTGATCGCGACCGACTACGTCGAGCACGCGATCGAGCCGTTCCGCAACGCGGAGCCGGGGAAGGTCGAAGGGCCCAAACACATGCGCAGCGTCGTCGACTGGCTCGTCGAGCAGTTCCCCGACGTCAAGATGACCGTCGAGGCCGTCGTGACCGAAGGCGATTCGGTCGTCGCGCGCGTCCTCTCGGAGGGCACGAACCTGGGCAGGCTCGGCGGCGTTATCCCGCCGACCGGGAACCGATTCTCCGCCCGCCAGAGCCACTGGTACCGCCTCGCTGGCGGGAAGCTCGCCGAACACTGGGCGACGCGAGACGACCTGACCGCGATGATGCAGCTCGGAGTGCTGGCGCCGGCGGCGCCCCCTGCGGACTAGGCGCGCGCAGTCGACGTCGTGTTCGAGAGCTCCGCGTCGCGGAGGTCGACGGTCGGGTGCTCGTCGCGGAGGAAGACGCGGAACGACGATCCCCCGCCCGGGCGATCCTGGACCCACGCGTGACCGCCGTGCAGTGCCGCGAAACGCGCGACGAGCGACAGACCGATCCCGACGCCCGGCGACTGCGGAGTCGTCGTCGGACCCTGCTTGAACGGCTCGAAGATGATCTCCTTCAGGTCGTCCGGCACGCCCGGTCCCGCGTCGTCGACGATGATCAGACAGCCGTCTTCGCGCGCGCGCACCCGCACCCACACGGGCGTCTCGGGCGCCGTGTGTCGCGCGGCGTTGATGATCAGGTTCTCGACGATGCGCTCAATCTTCGCCGCGTCGACCGACACGACGACGTCGTCGGCCGCGACACGGATATGCCGGCCGGTGATCTGCTCGCTCTCGCGCGCGATGCTGGTGACGAGCTCCCCCAGATCGGTGCGCTCACGTTTCGGCTCGACGAGGCCGCGCGCAAGGCGGTCGAAGTCGAGCAGATCGCCGACGAGGCGCTGCAGCTTCTTGGCGTTGTTCGACAGGCGCTTGTAGAGGTCGGCGACGTCGTCGTCGCTCATCGTCACGCCCCACCGCTCCAACGTTGAGCTGAAGCCCACGATCGCGGTGAGCGGCGTGCGCAGCTCGTGCGACACGGCGGTCAGGAGGTTGTCCTTTAAGTCATCAAGGCGATTCCGCTCGGTCACGTCGCGGAAGCTCCACACGCGTCCGACCCGTTCGCCGTCCACAATCTGCGGCTTCGAAGAGCGCTCGAAGATGCGCCCGTCCTTGAAGTGCAAGACGTCGAAGCTTTCGGCGATCGGGTCGTTGTAGAGCTCCTGAACTCGCTTGAGGAATCCCTCAGGATCCTTCAGCTGCTCGACCGCATGCGCGAGCGCGCGCTCGTCGTCGCGGCTTTCGGCGACGTCGGGGGGGATGCGCCACATGCGAATGAACTGCTGGTTGAAGCGCGTGATCTTGCCGTCCGTCGAGACGACGAGGATGCCGTCCGCGGTGGACTCGAGCGTCGCTTCAAGCAGCGAGAGGGCGTGGGCTGATTCAAGATCTGGTCGCCGGCGCACGCGGACCCGACCGAGCGAAATGCGCAAGCTTGTGCCTCCGAATCTGGACTCTCAGTGAGTTTCGGAGCGCGCAGAGACGCGAACAATAGTCCGTTGGCACGATTTCCCTAGTACTTCGTAGGACGTTTAGCCCAGTCGTAGGCACAGGACCATCGACCCAGGCGGAAACCGTGGGCATTCCGAGCGGCCGTCGAGGCCCGCTTAGGCCCGGCAGTAGACGCCGAAGATGGGCTCGAAGAAGCAGTCCGGGCTCTGTTGCGACTCGGTGCCGCAGGTACGCCCGCCGGGTTTGTCATAACACGAGAAGTTGTTGGACCCAACGCAGGTCTCGTCGGTCCCGGGCCCGGCCCCGCACGAGTACGTCCCTTTCCCGCCGGTGCAGCCGGTTCGCCCGGTGCTGGCGTCGGTCATGCACTGCCACGATCCCGACGCGCCGCTGCAGTCGCGCGCGCCGGTCGACGCATCCGTCGTGCACGAGAACGACACACCGGATCCACGGCACGACGCATCACCGTTGGACGCGACCGAGCACGTGAACGCTTCCT
>VAYV01000088.1 GCA_005883175.1 Actinomycetota bacterium | reverse complement strand
TGAAACCGGGATAGGGATTCCCGGGCGTCGCGTCGCCCAGGGGTGACGCGCCGGCGCCGTTGTCGAACAGAACCCGGACCGTCGGCTGCTTCTCGAACGCCGCAAGCGCCAAGTCGTACGTAGGCATCGCTTGGATGGGATCGACCGGCAGCATGACGACATCGCTCTGCGGAAGTCCCATCGCCGCTTGATAGACGACGGGTGCGGCGACGTGGGAGATGGCCGCGTTGACGAGGGGCGCCCTGTGGCCGACGTACAACGAAAGGAAGTCGTACCAACGGTTGTACGTGTCGGGGTCCAACGAGTCGATATGCGCGCCGTTGGTGAAGGTGAACCACTTCTTGTTCGTGCCGGTGAAGTGCGAGACCAACGCTGGGCAGTGTCCACCGGTCTGCTCGTCTTCGAATTGGCACGCCATGAACGTCGGCACCTTGATCTTGTGCACGAACGTCACCGGATCGAGCGGGTCGGCGATCGCTGGCTTGTAGTGGTCGTTGGCGCGGATCTTCGCATGCAGGTCGGCGGCCTGGCCGTGGAGCGCTTGGTTCGCGCCGCACACCGCGTCGCCGCTTTGGATCTGCTTCCACGCGTAGGGCTGACCGCTCTTCGGTCCAGACGGCCGCGCGTTTGACTGGCGCTCCTGCGCCCATGCGACTGCGAACCCGTCGTTGAGGTTTCCGCCCGGATAGAGCGTCGTTGCTGTGGCGTCGATCACCGACAGGGGAGAGATCGCCTCGAGGTGAGGCGGCTGAAGCTGCGCGGTGAACAGCTGGCTGATCCCGCCGTACGAGATACCCATCATGCCGACCTTGTGGTCGAGCACCCAGGGCTGGTGCGCGATCGTTTCGATGATGTCGTATCCATCGAGGTTCTGAAGCGGCTCGAAGAAGTCGAATGCTCCACCCGAGCAGCCCATTCCGCGCATGCTGATGTCGACCACGGCAAAGCCCATGAGATTGGCGAGGACGGCGATGCCGCTCTCGGGTCCGGCCGGATCGGCATACGCGTAGCCCGAGTACTCGACGAGCGTCGGATACGGCGGGAGGAAGTCGGGCCCGTTCGGCAGCTTGGTGTCGGACGGCAGGCCGGGTTCGCCCGCGGGGCTCGTGGGCGGGTGCACGGTGAGGGCGAGCTTCGTCCCGTCGCGCGTGGTGAGGTACTGGTAGCCGCCGGGCGCGATGGTCTGTTGGTAAATGCCCGGATCCCACGGCGCCGCTGATTGGTCGTGGACGACGAGCGGCCCGGACTTCACGCCATCGGAGTCTCGGCGCACGCGGTACCCGAAACCGGGCTTAACGTCGCGGAACAGCACCCCGCCGAGCGCGGTGGCCTTCTGTGTGTATAGGACCTTCCCGCGTGGCGTGAGAAGCGACACCCGGGCGCTGGGCGCGAACCCGGTGGAATATACCTGCTCCACGCTGCCCGCCGCGTTGAAAGCCGGCGTCGACGCACCAGCACCCGCGAGCGAGCTGACGAGGATCAAGAAGATCGCGGCCGCTCGAGAAGAGCGCTTCAGCGCAGAGTTCCTTGCTCGGGTGCGTTTCGACATCTCTCCGCCTTCCAAGGTCCATATGAGCGGCCCACCATCGGGCACGCATCGGGTTCCCGTGACATCGAATTACTTCCAGTCCAGTTCGACGCGCACGATCGGCTCTCCTCTGGAGAGACGTCCAGCCACGAGGGCCGATCGGCTGGGGTTGCGCCAAAGCCGCAGGTGGTTGGACGGCAGGCGAAGGTAAGGAGTCGGATAGCCCGGACCACGCCTGAAGGCGAGGGGTCTAGGGTGGGGATCGAGGAAAGGTGATGTCGATGCGAGCAGCCGTCTTCAGAGAGCCGCGCACGATCGAAGTCGCCGAGCGGCCGGACCCCCAGATCAAGGAACCGACCGATGCGATCGTTCGTGTCCTGCTCGCGTGCGTCTGCGGGTCCGATCTCTGGTTCTATCGCGGAGAGTCGCCGTACGAACCGGGGGTTCCAGTCGGGCACGAGTTCATCGGGATCGACGAGGAGGTCGGTTCCGACGTCCACACGCTGGCGAAGGGCGATCTCGTCGTTGCGCCGTTCGCGTACTGCGACGGGACCTGTCCCCATTGTCTCAACGGCATCACGACGAGTTGCGTCAACGGCGGCGTGTGGGGCTTACGCGGCAATGACGGCGGCCAAGGCGAGGCCGTTCGATCCCCTCTGGCGGATGGAACGCTGGTGCGCGTTCCCGGATCGGGGCACTCCGACCAAACGCTGCGTTCCCTGTTGACGCTTTCGGACGTCATGGCAACCGGGCACCACGCGGCGGTCTGCGCCGGCGTTCGCCCGGGTAGCGTAGTCGCGGTCGTGGGCGACGGAGCGGTCGGCCTGTGCGCGGTGATCGCGGCGCGCCGGCTCGGAGCGTCACGCGTGATCGCGCTCAGCCGGCATCCGGATCGCCAGAAGCTCGCGCAGACATTCGGGGCGACCGAGATCATCGAAGAGCGCGGCGACGAAGCGACGAAAGCCGTCCTCGACTCAACCGACGGCGTCGGAGTTGACGCCGCCCTCGAATGTGTCGGCACGGGCCTGGCGATGACGACCGCCTTCGACATCGCGCGTCCCGGTGGCACGGTGGGCTTCGTCGGTGTCCCTCACGGTGTCGAGCTGCCCGTAGGGACGATGTTTTCTCGAAACATCGGCGCACGCGGCGGCGGCGCTCCGGTGCGGGCCCACATCCCCGAGCTGCTCGACGACGTTCTGGAAGGTCGCATCGATCCGGGCCTCGTCTTCGACTTCGAGACGAACCTCAACGGCATCGACGAGGCATACGCCGCGATGGACGAACGGCGCGCGATCAAGTCGCTTGTGCGTATGGCGTAGCCATGTGAAGAAGGAGCAAGCGCATGCTCGTGATCAGGGATCGCATCGAGACGACATCGGGGCCCGCCGATCGGTTCAGTGGCACGGTTTACATTGATCCGATCGCAACGCCTTCGGAGGCTTCACGCATCAGCGCGAGCAGCGTGCACTTCGCTCCCGGCGCGCGCACCGCGTGGCACGCGCATCCGAATGGCCAGACGATCTTCATCACTGAGGGCATCGCGCGCGTGCAGCGCCGGGGAGGGCCGCTCGAAGAGATCAATACCGGTGAGCGAGTCTTCTTCGAACCCGGCGAGGACCACTGGCACGGCGCCACGCCGAACCGGTTCATGACGCACCTATCGCTCGTCGAGGTGGACGACCACGGCAACAACGCCACGTGGGGCTCGCACGTCACAGACGAGCAGTACGGAGCTTAACTCCCTCAGCGAGCTCCTCAGATGACTTGGACCGTGTGGAGCCATTCGTCGTCGGCATCGATCAGCCCTTGGTCGTGATCGCAAGCAGCGTGTTGCATGGCTTCGTCGTGCCGGGTACACATGATTGTGCTTTCCTTGCACACGCTGGGGCCGACGACAGCATCATCGAGCTGAGGTCGAAGGCGAGCGAACCTACGAAGAGCCCGGAGGTGCTTCGCAATGGCTGAGAGGAAACCCGCAAA
>VAYV01000072.1 GCA_005883175.1 Actinomycetota bacterium | reverse complement strand
CCGATGGGCTCGTGCTGGTCGATACGGGACTGTTTGCCCTCGCGAAGATGCATCACGAGCGGCTTCGCACCTGGGATGCGTCGCGCTTGAACACCGCCGTGTATTCGCACGGCCACGTCGATCACATCTTCGGCGTTCCGCCGTTCGACGAAGAGGCAACTTCGAACGGGTGGCCGATGCCGCGGGTGATCGCGCACGAAGCGATGCCGGCTCGCTTCGATCGCTACGTGCTGACGGCCGGCTACAACTCGATCGTCAACCAGCGGCAGTTCGGGTTCCCGCAACCGGTACCGTGGCCGACCTCGTTCCGCGACCCGAACCTCCTCTATCGAGACGTGCATCGCTTGGACGTCGGCGGCGAGACTTTCGAGCTGCACCACGCGCGCGGGGAGACCGACGATCACACGTGGACGTGGGTTCCGGGACGCAAGGTGCTCTGCTCGGGCGACATGTTCATCTGGGCGACGCCGAACTGCGGGAACCCCCAGAAAGTGCAGCGCTACCCGGCCGACTGGGCGCGCGCCCTGCGCGAGATGATTGCCCTGGAGCCGGAGGTGCTGCTTCCCGGCCACGGCTTCCCCGTTGTCGGAGCGGCCCGCATCTCTCAGGCTCTGGGAGATACCGCCGATCTGCTCGAGCACCTTCATGACCGCACCGTCGAGATGATGAACGCCGGGGAGACGCTCGATGCGATCCTGCACGAGGTTGGCCCGCCGCAGGATCTGATCGAGAGGGCCTATCTCCGTCCCGTGTACGACGACCCGGAATTCATCGTGCGCAACATCTGGCGACAATACGGCGGGTGGTACGACGGGAACCCGGCACACTTGAAGCCTGCGCGCGATGCAGATCTGGCAGCCGAGATCGCGTCGCTCTCGGGTGGCGCGGCTCGGCTGGCCGGGCGGGCGAGAGAGCTCGCGGCCTCGGGCAAGCTGAGGCTTGCCGCTCATCTCGCCGAGATGGCTGGGTCAGCGGCGCCGGATGACCGAGGTGTGCACACCGCGCGCGCCGAGGTTTTCGAGAAGTTCGCCGAGGCGGAGCCGAGCGTGATGGCGAAAGGCATCTACGGCTGGGCGGTAAAGGAATCTCGGAGCAAGACCTAAAGGATCGCGCCTTCCATCTTGAGCAGCGCCTCTTTCATCGGCAGTCCGCCCCCGTAGCCGCCCAAGCCGCCGCCCGTCCGCAAAACCCGGTGGCACGGCACGATGATCGGGATCGCGTTGCCGCCGAGCGCGTTCCCCGCCGCGCGCGTCGCGCGCACGTTGCCCGCTTTCTCGGCCATCTCTCGGTACGACGAGACCCGTCCGTACGGGATGCGCGCGGTCGCCTTGAGCACGCGTAGCGCGAACCCGTGCGACAGCTGCCAGTCCAACGGCAGGTCAAACGACTTGCGCTTGCCGGCGAAGTACTCGTCCAGCTCTCGACGTACCTCGTCGAGACGTCCCGGAGCTTCGAAGATCCTCGGCGACACCTTGTGCGCCAGGTCTTCCAAGGTCTCGTTCTGGTCGTACCCATGGAGCGAGAGCTGCACAACACCCTTGCGCGTCGACGCGATCAGCAGCTCGCCGAACGGGGAATCCACGCGCGCGAACGCCACGTCGACGAGCTTCTCCTCCTCTGCGGCCTTCACGAATCTGGCAGCCCCTTGCGCGGCGGCCTCACCGACCGACACGCGCTGAGCGCGCTCCAGCCTGTCCTCGAGAGTGCTCACGACATCATCTCCTTCAGCTTCTTCAACGCTTCGCGCACGTTCTGTCTCGCCGCTTCCTCCGTGCAATCGAGGATCGCACCGATCTCCTTGTACGGAAGACCCACCGCGTACCGCTGCACTACCGCCGCGCGCTGCTTGCCGGGCAACGCCTGCACCAGGTCCCATAGCGCGTGATCTTCAGCGTGGGAGCCGCGCGAGGGCTGCTCGGGCAGATCCTCTACGGGGACTGCACGGCGTCCGCGGCCGCGATGCGAGTCCATCGCCTTGCGGTACGCGATCGTCAGCACCCACGACTTCAGGTTCGTTTCGTTGCGCAACGACGGGTACGCGCGCAGCGCGGACAAGAACGTCTCTTGGAACGCGTCGTCCACGTCGTGCGGACCGACGAATCCCGTCAGGAATCGGTAGACCTCCTCGCGGTGCCCGTCGAGGAAGGCCTGGAACGGTGGAGGCCTCACACTGGTAGAACGCGCGCGCGGCACGGAACGTGAGGTGCTATTTGCTGCCGCGATCGAGCAGCCGCGCGATCAGGTTCTTCTGGATCTCGATCGTGCCGGCGCCGATCGCCAGGCCGCGCACGTCGCGGAACATGCGCTCAACGGGGAACTCGCGCGTGTAGCCGTAGCCGCCGTGGATCTGGATCGCTTCATTGGCGACCTCTTGGGCGACGACGTTCGCGTACCACTTCGCCTGCGCGATCTCGAGCGCCGGCGTCGGCTGGTCGTGACCGGCCGCGTCGGCCTTCGACGCGGCGCGCCACACCATCAGGCGCGCCGCTTCGACCTTGGTCGACATCTCTGCGAGCTTCCATCCGATGCCTTGGAGGTCGATGATGCGCTTCCCGCCGACGATGCGTTCCTGGGCGTACCGGATCGACTCGCGCAGCGCGCCGGCTGCGACGCCGACGCACATCGCAGAGTTGCCCAGCCGCTCGTGGTTGAACTGCGAGAGGATCGTACGCATCGCGCGCCCTTCGGCGTCGCCCTCCATGAGCACGTCCGCGGACGGGACGAGCACGTCGTCGAACGCGACCTCGGCCTCGGGCACGCCTCGCAACCCCATCTTCTTGTGCACCTTCGACACGCTGACGCCCGGCGCATCCGCGTCGACCATCACTGCGCCCATCGCGCGCTCGCCGGCCTCGGGGAACCGCGTCACGACGAAGAACGCCTGCGCCTTGTGGCCGGCGGTGATCATGTTCTTGTAGGCCTCGAGCTTCCACGCGTCGCCGTCGCGACGGATGCGCGCGCGCATGCTCATCGCGTCCGACCCGGCGTCCGGCTCGGTCATCCCGATCCCGATCAAGCATTCGCCGGCGGCGACGCGCGGCAGGAAACGCTCACGCTGCTCGTCGTTGCCGAAGTTCGCGATCGCGCGCGGCGGCCCGTTGAGATGGAGCTGACACAGCACAGCCGTCGACAGGCAGACGGCGCCGAGCTCCTCCAGCACCAGCGCAGCCTCGAGGTCCCCCAGGCCGAGGCCCCCGTACTCCTCGGGGACGGTGATCCCCGTGAACCCTTGCTTGGCAAGGATCGCTAGGTTTTCTTCCGGATACTCCTCGTTCTCGTCCCAGCGCGACGCGCGCGAGCGGAACTCGCGGTCGGCCAGCTCGGCGGCGAGCGCGCGCAGATCCTGCTGTGCTTGGGTCAGCGTGATGTCCATCGGCGTCCGCAGAAGGATAATTCACGCACGGGGAGCCGCGCGCCGCAGGTTCTAGGAGAGACTGGGGGCCGGCTGGTCGAGCAGCTTCCCATCCCGCATCCGCAGGCGGCGGCTCGCGCGCTGGGCAACCTCGTCGGCGTGCGTGACGAGGACGACCGTCACGTCTCGCTCGGCGGAGAGCCTGCGCAGGATCGCAACGACCTCGTCGGCCGTCTGGCTGTCGAGGTTCCCCGGTCCCGCGCGCGCGCCGCTTCCCGCGGTTGAGCCCGATCGGCACCATCGCGAGCTCGACGTTCTCTTCCGCCGTCAGCGTCGGGATCAGGTTGAAGGTCTGGAAGATGAACCCGATGTCGCGGCTCCGCACCTTCGTCAGTTCGCCTTGGCCGAGCTTCGTCAGCTCCCGGCCGTCGAACGACAGCGATCCACCCGTCGGCTTATCCAGAGCACCGAGGAGCTGAAGGAGCGTGCTCTTCCCCGAGCCGCTCGGGCCCTGGATCGCGACGAACTCACCGCGGTCGATATCGAGGTCGATCGCGTCCACCGCGCGCACCTCTTGCGAACCGACGCGAAAGACCCGCGAAACGTTGTCCAGCTTGTAGAGCTTGCCGTTCCCGTTCGCTTCGCTCATCGTCTCATCGCTCCCAAGATCAACCGACGTTCCGTAGCGCTTCGGCCGGCGCGAGGCGCGCGGCGCGCCATCCACCGATCGCACCGGCGAGCAGCCCGCCGACGATCGCGAACCCGATGCCCAAGAGCAACGTCGTCGGGTGGACCGGTGCGTGCAACGAGACGGTCGACGTCGTCGTCGACGACTGGAGACCGATCTGCTGAGCGAACGAGGAACTCCCGATGTTCGGGACCCCGTTCGTCGTGGCCGTGAGGGCCGGCGAGAACGCGCCGACGGCAAGGGCCGCCGCGTATCCGATGCCGACGCCGACGACACCGCCGAAAACCCCGATGCCGACGGTCTCCGCCAGCACCTGCCGCACCACACGGCTCTTCGACCAGCCGATCGCGCGCAACGTGCCGATCTCACGGACGCGCTTCGCAACCGACGATAGCGTGAGCAGGATCGCGATGATGAACGCGGCGG
>VAYV01000071.1 GCA_005883175.1 Actinomycetota bacterium | reverse complement strand
TCGTTCACCGGATTGAAGAAATACAGCGTGTTCGAGTTGGCATCGAATCCCGGAGCGCCGATCCTCCTGCTCGCCGCCGTTCTCATCTTGGTCGGCTTGATACCCGCCCTATATAGTTCGAGACGGCGGATCTGGGTGCGCGCCGCACCCCACAACGGCGTCGCGCATCTGGAGATCGCCGGTCAAGCGATGCAACGGAAAGCGGCGTTCGAGGAAGAGTTCAAGACCTTCGTGCGCGACCTCGACAAGGATCTGCACCGGATCGGAGCCCCCGATGGTTAACGCCGAACTCGCCCGCTTGTCCGACACGTTGTTCTGGGTGGCGCTCGCGGTGTACGCGGGAGCGATGCTTCTGTTCTTCGCCTCGCTCGCGTACAAGAGTGGGCGCGTCGGCTCGGTGGCGACGCTGGTCGCGTGGGGCGGCTCGCTGACGCACGCCGCGTCGATCGCGACGCGTGGCCTCTCCGTCCAGCGCGTGCCGTGGGGGAACATGTTCGAGTACTCGAACATGCTGGGGTTCCTCATGGTGATGACCTATTTGTTGGTCATCGACCGCCGACTCGGCCTTCGGCAGGTCGGCGGCTTCGTGCTCGGCGGCGGCGTGCTCGCGCTGGCCTCGGCGCGTCTCCTCTACGCGCCGGCCGGGCCGCTCGTTCCGGCATTGAGCTCGTATTGGATCAAGATCCACGTCATCGCCGCGATCACCGGCTCGAACCTATTCGCCCTCTCGTTCATCTTCACCGTCTTGTACCTCGTGAAGGATCGGTCCGAGCGACGAGCGGCGACCGAGTATGCCGGCAGCACGGTCGGCGCGGCGTACATCGGCGGAACCACGACGCAGGAAGGCGCGCCGTCGGATCTCGTCGCCGAAGAGGACGCGCCGGCCCGCGAAGGCAGCTCGACCGGATTCTTGGCGCGCTTCCCCAGCGCGGCCACGTTCGACACGCTCGCGTATCGCACGATCCAGTTCGCGTTCCCCATTTGGACGTTCGCCGTCATCGCCGGCGCGATCTGGGCGCACCAGGCGTGGGGTCGGTATTGGGGCTGGGATCCGAAAGAGACGTGGGCGTTCATCACGTGGGTGATCTACGCGGGATACCTGCACGCGCGCGCAACGGCCGGATGGCGCGGGCGGCGCGCCGCACTCATCGCGACGCTCGGATTCTTGAGCGTGATGTTCACCTACTACGCCGTGAATCTCTGGATCGCCGGACTGCACTCGTACGCCGGCGTGAAGTAAGTGCGGTTCGGGCTCGGCCAGTTCACGCTGCAGATCCCGCCGTGGGATAACCGAACGCACGCGGACCTCTACGCAGACACGCTCGAGCTGGCCGCGTGGGCCGAAGACGCGGGCTTCGACTCGTTCTGGCTCGCCGAGCACCACGGCGCATCCGACGGGTACAACCCGTCGCCACTGCCGTTCCTATCCGCCGTTGCCGCGCGCACCCGTCGCATCGAGCTCGGGACGGCGGTGCTCCTCGCCCCGTTCCACAACCCCCTCCGGATCGCCGAAGACGCGGCGGTCGTGGACAACATCTCGGGCGGCCGGCTGAACCTCGGGCTCGGGCTGGGATGGGCGCCCGAGGAGTACCGGATGTTCGGCGCCGAGCACAAGGGCCGGGGGAAGCGGCTCGCCGAGTTCGCGCAGGTCCTTAAGCGCGCGTGGACGCAAGAGCGGTTCACGTTTGAAGGCGAGCACTACTCCTACGACGACGTCTCGATCACACCGAAGCCCGCGCGCGCCGGCGGACCGCCGATCTGGCTCGGGGGGAGCGCCGACGCGGCTCTCCGCCGCTCGGCGCGTTTCGGTGACGGGTACTTCCCGCCGTCGATGTCCGGGTACGACTCGCTCCCGGATCTCGCTCAGAAGATGGTCTCGCTTCGGAACGACCTCAACCCGAACGCTCCGTATCGGTTCGGTGCGTTCCAGAACGTTGGGATCGGAGACGACGAAGACGACGCGTGGCGGTCGATCCGCGACGGGGTGATGCACGTGCGCGGCGCGTACATGCTGTGGGGACAGGGCGCGCGCGACGTGTCCGGCGCGCGCGAAGCAGCCGAGCCGTTCGAAGACCAGATCCGCGACGGCTGTATCGTCGGCACGCCCCAGCAGGTCGCCGCGAAGATGCGTTCGTCGATCGAGAAGATAGACACGCTCGGGTTTGACGATGCGGTTGTGTCCGTCATCCTCGCGCCGCCCGGCACGCCGGCGGAGCGCGCGCGCGAGGCCGTCGATCGGTTCGCGCGCGACGTTATCCCGGCGCTGCGCTCGTAGCCTCTTCTTCGAAACGTTGCGCCGGCGCGGCGGGGTGCTCGACCCGACGTCTCTTCCGCATGAGCTGCGATACGCCGTTCGCAACGAGCGCACCGATCACCACCACTTCGAAGGAAGGGATCAGGTAGCGCTGGATGACGTGATCGACCGCGCCCGAGAACCCGTGCACCGTGTAGAAGCGGTCGGGATCGACGACGAACAAAAGGATCGACTGCACCGCGACCAGCTTCGCGAGCAACGTCCTGCGGCTCGTCGCCAGCGACGGCAACACCCACCCGGGATACCACGGCAACACGTACTGGGCGCCGAACAGGTACGGCGCGAGGCTCGCGCCTGCGAGCCGTTCCGGCCGCTGCTTCCTGAACCGGGCGAGGACGACGATCGCGATGATGCACAGCACGAAGACGGTGCCGATGATCGCGATATCGTGCGCGGCTCCTGATTTCGAGTGCGCTCTCGTCGAGCCGCCCGCGCGCAGCACGGCGGCGATCCACTGGCGCGGGTAGTACCAGACCGAGTGATGGACGATCAGGCGTGACCCGCGCCCGAGCGGCCGCAGCGCCGCGAAGCCTCCGGCCAGCGCGTACCCGGCGACGACGATCGCAAGGCCGCTCGAAACGATCGTCGCTCCGTAGCGCAGCCCGCGCCGGTACCAGGCCCATAACGCAACCGCGCCGAGCGGAAGCAGGCCGACGACTTTGATCGCAGCTCCGGCGCCGAGGATCAATCCGGCGAGGATGGGGGAGCTCGGTGCCGCGAACGCACCGCCGAGGACCGCAAGTCCGACGAGGGCGTCGTTGTGACCGCCGTTCACGATGCTCGCCGCGACGACCGGATTGAGACCCGCGAACGCGAGCACCGCCGCATCCTTCGTCCTGCGCCACAGCAGAACGAGCGCGCCGAGAACGGAGAGCGCTGCGATCCCTTGGAACATCAGGCGGGCGGCCCACTTGTTCTCGTCGGCAACCTCCATCACGCCGGCCGACAACCCAGTCCACACCGGGCCGTACACCGACTTGATGTTGTGGTAGCCGCGGCGCGCGCGGAGGTAGTACGGGTCGTTCGGGAAGTCCTGCGCGGGGTGGACGTACGGGCTCGTGTCGTGCGCGGTGACGATCCGACCGTAGATCGCGTACGCCCAAACGTCGTTCGACGTTCTCGGCGGCACGGCAACCGCGATGGTCATCACGATCGCCGTTGCGGCGAACACCATCCAGCACGCGAGCGCCGGCCGCTTCGTCTCCCGGTGCAGCAAGAAGAAGAACGACCCTGCTGCGACCGCGAGCAGGAGCGCGAACGACCACGGTGGGATCCGCTTCCCGGCGATCACGATCCCCGCGGTCGCCGCCGCCGATACGACGAGCAGGATCAGCGCCGGAGCTCGGCTTCCGGGGCGCGCGCGGACGGTTGCGAGGCGCAGCATGGGGTCAAAGGGTAACGAATCACAAGCCGAAGGACCGGCGGAGAGGGCGGCGCGTGACCGATCGATTTGACGTTGCCATCGTTGGCGGCGGTCCGGCCGGCTCGACGGCGGCCTATCACCTCGCATCGCGCGGTCGCCGCGTCGTCGTCATCGACAAGGCGCGCTTCCCGCGGGAGAAGGTCTGCGGCGACGGTCTCACGCCGCGCGCGGTCAAGTGCCTGCACGAGATCGGCGTGTCCACGGACGGCCCGGCCTGGGCGCGCGCGGACGGCCTGAGGATCATCGGCGGCGGCGTCACGCTCGAGCTGCCCTGGCCCGACCTCAACGCGTGGCCCCACGAAGGCCTCGTCCAGACGCGGCTCGACTTCGACTCGCTGCTGCTCGATCACGCGCGCAAAGCAGGCGCCGAGGTCTGGGAAGAAACCGAAGTCACCGGCCCGCTCGTCGACGATAACGGGGTCGTCGGAGGCGTGTCCTACAAGAACGGCGACCGCGGCGAGGTGCGCGCGCCGGTGGTGATCGTCGGCGACGGCGTCGCGAACCGGTTCGGCATCGCGCTCGGCATCCACCGGATCGAGAACCGCCCCATGGGCGTCGCCGTCCGCACGTACTTCACGAGCCCGCGGTGGGACGATAACTACCTCGAGAGCTATCTCGAGCTTTGGCGGGGCAACGACCTGTTGCCGGGATACGGCTGGATCTTCCCCGTTCCGGACGGGACCGTGAACGTCGGACTCGGGCTGCTCAACACGTCCAAGCACTTCCAAGCCGTCGACTACAAGAGGCTGCTCTGGGATTGGGTCGCCGGCCTGCCGGCCGAGTGGGGACTCACACGAGAGAACCAAGTGGGGAAGATCCGCGGCGGTTCTCTGCCGATGGGCTTCAACCGCACGCCGCTCGCACGGCCCGGCCTCATGCTGGTCGGGGACGCCGCCGGCGCCGTGAACCCGTTCAACGGCGAAGGGATCGCGTACGCGATGGAGACGGCTGCGATCGCCGCCGCCGTCGCCGACGATGCCTTGCGGGCAGGCGATCCGCGTGCACTTCGTGCGTATCCCGAGCGGCTGCGCGAGGCCTACGAGGGCTACTTCATCCTCGGGCGGACCTTCGTCAAGCTGATCGGCAACGCGCGCGTCATGGGGGCGCTGACGAAGCACGGTCTCAAGCGCGAGTGGCTGATGCGGTTCGCGTTCAAGATCCTCGCGAACCTCACCGAGCCCCGCGACGGCGCCGCCTCCGACCGTTTGATCAACGCGATGGTTCGGAACGCACCTGCGATCGACCGGATGGTGCATTCGTGAAGGCTCGGAGTGCGTTCGTGAAGCGCGCTCCGGTTTGCACGCGCGGAGCGGCTGTTCCTATCGTGAGCCCGAGGCCCTCGCCGTCTCCAGGGGTCGTTCAACCCGACGCCGGCGAAGCTCGCGCCGTACGAGTGCGGCATCGTGCCCGAGCGTACACCGCGAGAACGCTTCCCGATCAAGTTCTATCTGATCGCGATGCTGTTCATCATCTTCGATGTCGAGGTCATCTTCTTCTACCCGTTCGCGGTGATCTTCCGGGAGCTCGGTCTCTTCGGGCTGGCCGAGATGGGAACGTTCGTGCTGCTCCTGCTCGTCGCCTACTTCTACATCTGGCGCGCGGGCGGGCTCGACTGGGAAGAGGAGGGCTCGATCCGTCGCTCGGTCAGCCGCACGATCCTCGAGCGCGCGCGACCGACCGAAAGGATCGGTGCGTAGGTGGGTCTCGAAGAATCCCTTCCGAGCGGCCTGCTCCTGACTACCGTCGAGAAGTTCGTCAACTGGGCGAGAACGGGTTCGCTGTGGCCGGCGACGTTCGGCCTCGCGTGCTGCGCGATCGAGATGATGGCCACGGGTGCTGCGCACTACGACCTCGCGCGCTTCGGGATGGAGGTCTTCCGCGCTTCGCCGCGCCAAGCCGACCTGATGATCGTCGCGGGGCGCGTATCTCAGAAGATGGCGCCGGTGCTTCGGCAGATCTACGACCAGATGGCAGAGCCGAAGTGGGTCATCTCGATGGGCGTGTGTGCTACCTCGGGTGGGATGTTCAACAACTACGCCATCGTGCAAGGCGTCGACCAGATCGTTCCCGTCGACATGTACGTTCCGGGATGCCCGCCGCGGCCGGAGATGCTGATGGACGGCATCTTGAAGCTGCACGAGCAGATCCGCGCCAGCCACTTCGCGAAGAGCAGCTGAGCATGGACGATCGCCTGGCGTCTATCGTCACGCACGCTCGTGAACGGTTTCCCATGGCCCTGTCCGAGCCGGCCGAGGCGTTCGGCGAAGTCGCCGTTGAGGTCGCGCGCGACCGCATAGCCGACCTCGGCAAGATCCTCCGTGACGACGCGCCGTTCGAGCTGCTGTCGGACCTGTCCGCCGTCGACTACCTCGGCGTGAATCCGTCCGAGCGCCGGTTCTTGATCGCGTATCACCTGTCGTCGCCGTCCCACCCGCATCGTCTGCGCTTGCGGGTGTGGATCCCCGAGGGCGACGAGCGGTGCCCGACGGTGACGAGCGTGTGGCCGACCGCGAACTTCCACGAGCGCGAGGTCTTCGACTTCTTCGGGATCACATTCGAGGGCCATCCCAACCTACGGCGGCTCTTCATGCCCGACGAGTGGGAGGGCTACCCACAGCGCAAGGACTACCCGCTCGGCGGAACGAACGTGCAGTATCACGGTGCGTTCATCCCGCCGCCGGACGTCCGCAAGCAGCCGACGACCACAACCGGGTACCCGGGGAGGCTCTCGTGAGTCAGCCGGAGGTCTTCGTCGGCGGCCAGGACTGGGACACGATCGTCGCGCGGACCGGCGAGGACACACTGGTCGTCAACATGGGCCCACAGCATCCATCGACCCACGGCGTGCTCCGGCTCGTGCTCGAGCTCGACGGGGAAACGGTCGTCAACGCGCACTCGGTGGTGGGCTACCTCCACACCGGGATCGAGAAGAACACCGAGGTTCGCAACTGGACGCAAGGGGTCACGTTCGTCACGCGCGCGGACTACCTCGCGCCGTTCTTCAACGAGGCGGCCTACTGCATGTCCGTCGAGCGGCTGCTCGGCGCGACGCCGCCGCCGCGTGCGCAAGCGATCCGTCGATGATGCTCTACGGCTTCCGCGAGCGTGAGCAGATCCTCGACATCTTCGAGTTCATCACGGGGCTGCGCATGAATCACGCCTTCATCCGCCCCGGTGGCCTGTCGACCGACCTGCCCGACGGCACGCTCGAAAAGGTGAAGGCCTTCGTCGACTCGTTCCCCGCGAAAGTCGACGAGTACGAACAGCTTCTGACCGAGAACCAGATCTGGATCGACCGTAACCGCGGGGTCGGGATCCTGGAGGCCGACGTCGCGCTCGGCCTCGGTGTCACCGGACCGCTCTTGCGCGCGGCCGGCGTCCCGCACGATCTCCGCAAGCAGACGCCGTATGCGGGCTACGAGAAGTACGACTTCGATGTTGCGACGAAAACGGCGGGTGACTGCGAGGCGCGTTACCTCGTTCGCGTCAAAGAGATGCGCGAGTCGACCAAGATCGTCGGCCAAGTGATCGAGTCCTTGCCGGAGGGTCCCGTGATGGTCGAAGACCGCAAGATCGCCTGGCCTGCCCAGCTTGCGCTCGGCGAGGGAGGACTCGGCAACGCGCCGGAGTACATCCGCAAGATCATGGGCGAGTCGATGGAAGCCTTGATCCATCACTTCAAGCTCGTGACGGAAGGCTTCAAGGTCCCGGCGGGAGAGGTCTACGTCCCGCTCGAGTCGCCGCGCGGCGAGCTCGGATATCACATCGTGTCGACCGGTGGGACGAAGCCGTGGCGCGTGCACGGCCGCGACCCGAGCTTCGTGAACCTGCAAGCGATGCCGCACATGGTCCGTGGGGGCTTGATCGCGGACGTGATCGCCTCGGTGGCAAGCATCGATCCCGTGATGGGAGGGGTCGATCGGTGACGGACATCCAAGGGCGGTGGATGGACACGCCGCTGATGGGCAAGGCGCACGATCACGCCGACGCGCCGCCGCTTTCCGAGCGGTTCCACGCGGAAGCGCGCAAGCTCATCGCGCGCTATCCCGAGGGGCAGTCGCGCAGCGCGCTGCTGCCGATGCTGTACCTCGCGCAAGCCGAGCAGGGGTATGTGTCGCCGACCGCGATGCGCGAGATCGGAGACCTCCTCGGGCTGACGCGCGCGCAGGTCGGTGCCGTCGCGACCTTTTACACGATGTTCAAGCGCGACCCGCAGGGGAAGTGGTTGATCAGCGTCTGCACGCATCCGTCGTGCGCGCTCGCCGGCGGGCAGCAGCTGAAGGAGCGGCTCGAGCAGGAGCTCGGCATCTCGTGCGGAGAAACGGCCGCCGATGTGTCGCTCGAAGAGGTCGAGTGCCTATGCGCGTGCGACGGCGCGCCGGTGTTCAGCGTGAACTACGAGAATTACGAACGCATGAGCGTCGACGACGCCGTCGGACTGGTGAACCGTTTGCGCGCAGGCGAGCAGCCTCCGCCGGGCGCGCGCGGCGAGGTCCCCCACGAGTTCGGCCGCGTCAACCACCGCTTGTCGGGGGTGGAGGCGCCGCGATGAGCACGTCGACGCTCCAAGAGACGAAAGTCGTCACCCAACGGTTCGATGCGCCGGACGGCGCGCGCTTGGACGGCTACCGCAGGACCGGAGGGTACGAGGCTCTGCGCAAGGCGCTGTCGATGACGCCGGACGAGATCATCGACGTCATCAAGACGTCGGGCTTGCGCGGTCGCGGGGGTGCCGGTTTTCCCACGGGCACGAAGTGGAGCTTCATCCCGAAGGACATCCGCCCCAGCTACCTCGTCTGCAACGCCGACGAAGGGGAGCCGGGCACGTTCAAAGACCGCGAGCTGATAGAGCGCGATCCGCACCAGCTGATCGAAGGGATGGCGATCGGCGCGTACGCGATCGGCTCAACGGAGATGTACATCTTCTGCCGCGGGGAGTTCGCGTACGGGGCACGGCAGCTCGAACGTGCGGCGGCAGAGGCCTACGAAGCAGGCATCCTCGGGAAGAACATCATGGGTTCGGGGTACGACCTCGACTTGATCATCCACCGTGCGGGCAGCCGCGCCTCCGGCCCCCGTTCCCCGCGACGCACGGCTTGTTTGCGAAGCCCACGGTCGTCAACAACGTCGAGACCTTCGCGTGCGTGCCGCACATCCTCACCAACGGCGCCGACTGGTTCAAAGGTTTCGGGACCGAGAAGTCGCCGGGGACGAAGATGTTCTGCCTCTCGGGCGACGTCGAACGGCCGGGCAACTACGAGGTGCCGTTCGGCACGCCGGCGCGCGACCTCATCGAAGGGTTCGCCGGCGGCGTGAAGGACGGCAAGAAGCTGAAGGCATTTACACCCGGCGGCGCCTCGTCCACGCAGTTCTTCGGACCCGACAAGCTCGACACGAACATGGATTGGGAGTCGGTGACGGCCGCAGGCTCGCTCCTCGGCACGGGCGCGATCATCGTGTTCGCGGATGACGTCTGCATGGTTCGAGCAGCCCTCCGCTACACGCGCTTCTACGCGCATGAGTCGTGCGGCAAGTGCACGCCGTGCCGCGAAGGAACGTACTGGATGGTGAACACGCTCGAGCGGTTCGAGAACGGACAGGGCCGCGAAGAGGACATCGTGATCATGAACGACGTCGCCGGAAACATCATCGGGCGATCGTTCTGCGCGCTCGGTGACTTCTCGATCGCCCCGGTGACGTCGACGACGAAGCTCTTCGCCGACGAGTACCGCCAGCACATCGCGAAGGGTGGGTGCCCCTTTGACCGCTGAGCAGGCGCCGGTCAATCTCACGATCGACGGTGTGGACGTCTCGGTCCCGGCCGGCACGCTCATAATCCGCGCAGCCGAGAAGATGGGGAAGTACATCCCTCGCTTCTGCGACCACCCGCTGCTCGACCCGCTCGGCGCGTGCCGGCAGTGCCTCGTCGAGGTCGAAGGGCAGCGCAAACCGCTCACCGCGTGCACGACGCCGGTCGCCGAAGGGATGGTCGTCAAAACGGAGTTCACGAGCGAGCTCGCGCGCGACGGCCAGGAGGGTGTGCTCGAGTTCCTTCTGATCAACCACCCGCTCGACTGCCCGATGTGCGACAAGGGCGGCGAGTGCCCGTTGCAAGATCAAGCCCTTGCATACGGGCCCGGTGGCTCCAGGTATATCGACCCGAAGCGGCGGTTCACGAAGCCGGTTCCGATCAGCCCGCTGGTGAAGCTCGACCGCGAGCGCTGCGTGCTGTGTGCGCGATGCACGCGGTTCAGCGACCAGATCGCCGGCGACCCATTCATCGAGCTCTTCGAGCGCAGCGCGCTGGAGCAGGTCGCTATCTTCGAGGACGAGCCGTACGACAGCATCTTCAGCGGGAACGTCATCCAGATCTGCCCCGTCGGCGCGCTTACGTCGTCGACGTTCCGCTTCCGCGCGCGCCCGTTCGACATGGCCAGCGCCGACACGACGTGCAATCGCTGCGCGAGCGGCTGCCGGATCACCGCGCAGACGCGGCGCGGCGAGCTCGTCCGGGTGCTGGCGAAGGACGACCGCGAGGTCAACGACGAGTGGATCTGCGACAAGGGTCGGTTCGCGTACGCGTACGCGCAGAGTCCCGAGCGGGTCGTTGAGCCGCTCGTCCGGAAGAACGGAGAGTTCGTCGCTGTGTCCTGGGCGGAAGCCGTGCAGGTCGTTGCCGACCGCATCACGGCCGCGCGCGAGGCGGGGATGGGATCGGCGGTGATCGCCGGGCAGCAGCTGGTGGACGAGGACGCGTACGCCCTTTCTCGCTTCGCCCGTACGGTGCTCGGTACGAACGACGTGGACGCGCGCAGGTCGCTCGGCGGCGAGGACGAGGATGCGGTG
>VAYV01000070.1 GCA_005883175.1 Actinomycetota bacterium | reverse complement strand
TGCGGTCCCATCCCGCATTCCACCCTTCGTCGTACATCGACGTTCGCATCGGCGGCGGGGAGATCTCGTTGCACGACTGCCCGGCGATCGGCGACGCCGAGTCCGGCATCGCGTGGGCCGATCTCCTTGCCGACGGCGAGACGGCCCCGTTGGATGCGATGGTGCGTGCGGTCGACCCGCGCGCGCGCTGCACCCCGGTGGAGCCGGCGGCCGGCGCACGTCGGACGTGGGCGGTGACGAGGGCGAGCGAGGCGGCCGGCGAGGTGCCCGAGGTTCTCCTGACGAAGGTCAGCACCGGAGCTGACTTCGAGTTCGAGGAGCGCTGAACATGGCTCGGTTCGAAGACAAGATCGCGATCGTTACCGGCGCCGCGCGCGGGATCGGCGAAGCGTACGCGAAGGCGCTGGCCGGCGAAGGCGCGCGGGTCGTGGTCGCCGACGTGGACGAGGAGGGCGCGCAGAAAGTCGCGGCAGACATCGAAGGTGACGGCATGATCGCGAGCGCGGTGAGAGCAGACGTCTGCGATCCGGCGTCGACCGAAGCGATGGCCGGGTTCGCCGTTGAGCGCTACGGCGGCATCGACCACCTGGTGAACAACGCGGCGATCTATGGGGGGATGAAGCTCGACATCCTGCTGACCGTTCCGTGGGAGTACTACAAGCGGTTCATGAGCGTGAACATGGACGGCGCGCTCGCGTGCGTGCGCGCGTGCTGGCCGGCGATGAAAGAGCGCGGCGGCGGATCGATCGTCAATCAATCGTCGACCGCGTCGTGGATGTACGCGGGGTACTACGGCGTCGCGAAGGTCGGCATCAACGGGCTGACGCAGCAGCTCGCACGCGAGCTCGGCGGATCCGCGATCCGCATCAACGCGATCGCACCCGGCCCGATCGATACGGAAGCGACGCGCGACACCGTTCCGCCCCAGATCATGGACCAGATCGTTTCGCAGCTGCCACTCGCGCGTATGGGAACTCCCGAGGACCTGGTTGGACTGTGCTTGTTCTTGTTGTCGGACGAGGCGTCCTGGATCACGGGGCAGATCTTCAACGTTGACGGCGGACAAGTGTTCCGTTCGTGAGCGCCGTCGGCTTCATCGGCCTCGGTCAGATGGGCGCGCCGATGGCGTCGCATCTCGTCGAGCATCCCGGCGGTCTGGTCGTGTGCGACGCGCGCGCGGAAGCGAGCGAGGAGCTTGCCTCGAAAGGTGCACAGGCGGTCGCAACTCCCGCGGATGTCGCGGCCGCGGCCGACGTCATCTCCGTCATGGTCCTGGACGACGAACAGGTGCGCGACGTGCTGCTCGGCGAGAGCGGCATCGCCGGCACTGCGAAACCGGGGACGGTTGTGGCGATCCATTCAACGATCCGCGCCGGCACCGCCGAGCAGCTGAGCGAGCAAGTCGCCGGAAGAGACATCTCGATCGTCGACGCGCCCGTGAGCGGTGGGTTCATGGGCGCGCACGCGGGCACGCTCGCCGTGCTGGTGGGGGGGCCGGACGCTGCCGTCGAGCGTCGCCTTCACGGCTGCAGGAGAAGCCCAGCAGCTTGCCGCCGCTGCAGGACTCGACCTCGCCAAATTGGCCGAGGTGGTTCGTTATTCCGACGGCATCACCGGCGGTCCGGCCGCGATCATGTTCCGCAACTCGGTCGAGCAGCTCGAGCTCACCGATCCGTTGTACGAGGTTCTGGCGCACGTTCGGACCCTCGGCGAGAAGGACCTTTCGCTTGCACTCGAGCTCGGCGAGACGCTCGGAGTCGCTCTTCCGCTCGCTCGGCTCGCGCTCGAACGCTTCGCCGCCGGACTCGGGGTACCGCACGAGGCATGACCGTCGCCGTCCTCACCAACGAGTGCCAGCGAGGCGCGATCGGCGACCGTGCGCTGTGGCCGGCGCTCGCCGAGTCCGCGCGCCCGATGATCCCGGCGCTGGCGCGATTGGTCGGCGCCGCGCGCGCGCGGAGGATCCCCGTCGTTCATTACATCGTCGTTCGACCGGAGGGACCGAGTGGATCCCCGATGAACGCACCTCTCTTCCGCGTCGCGAATCGAGCCGAGGGCTGTCGTGTCGGCACGCCGCAAGCCGAGCTCGTGCCCGAGCTCGGACCCGCGCCGACCGACCGGGTGATATCGAAGCACCACGGGATCGTCTCGCTCGCGTCGAGCCGCGTCCATGAAACGCTACGCGAGCTTGGCGTCGACGAGATCGTGCTTACCGGCGTTTCGGCGAACCTCGCGATCCCATCGCTCGCGTTCGAGGCCGTCGGCCTCGCGTACCGGGTCACGGTCCCCCGCGACGCGATCGCCGGCGTCCCATCCGCCTATGCCGAGGAAATGTTGAAGCACACGCTGTCGCTGATCGCGACGCTGACGACCGTGGATGACGTGATCGCTCGATGGAAGCTCGATGGAAACGAGGTCCGATGACCAACGAAGACGCATCGCGTTACGAACGAGGAGCCGCGAAGGTGCGGGAGGTCTACGCGGGCGACGTCGTGGAGATCCCTGAGGGTGCGAACGCCTTCAACGACGTCATGCTCCGCACCCTCTTCGCCGAGGTATGGGATCGCGACGAGGTGCTCGACATCCGCTCGCGCCGGCTACTGATAATGGGTGTCATCGCAGCACGCGGCCAGGTCGACACATGGAAGATCCAGGCTCGCGCCGCTCTCAAGCGGCGTGAGCTCACCCCGGAGGAGCTCCGGGAAACCCTGATCATGCTCGCGCCGTACGCCGGCTATCCGAACGTCGCGGCTCTCATCGTCCCGTGTGAGCAGGTCATCGGCGGGTGGATCTCCGAAGGGGAACCGGCCTTCAACGGCCGGGACCTGGGTGAAATATGACATCGCAGCCGCGCTGAAGGACTGCGTACCCGATGGGTGGAAGAAGAGAAGGATGAAACGGCGCTCGATCGGGTGCGTCGCGCTGGCGGTGGTCTTCATCGCGACGGCCTGCGGCGCGCGCCTTACGACCGTGCAACGGGACGCAGCCCTCGGCGGTCTCGTGAACAACAACGCAGCGGGACCGTCGCTGGGGCCGCAGACCTCGACGAGCACGGGCCCCGGTGTCGGGCCGGCCGGCAGCAGCGGTCCGGTGATCGGTCCCAGCGCCAGCGGGAGCGGCGCTCCCCTGCCGGCCGGCGGGAACGGCGGCGCCACCGACATCGGGATCACCGGCAGCGCGATCACGTTGGCGACGGTGGCCGACGTGAGCGGCGTGCAGCCCGGCATCTTCCGGAGCGCGTGGCAAGCGATGCAGGCGGCCGCCGCATACATCAACAGCAGCGGCGGGATATACGGCCGCAGCATCAAGAACCTTCTGCTCGACTCCCAAGCGGATTCAACCGCGAATCGAGCAGCAGTCCAGCAAGCGTGCGATCAATCCTTCGCGCAGGTTGGATCGATGTCGGCATTCGACGACGGCGGCGCCACCGTCGGGCAGCAGTGCGGGATCCCGGACATATCGGCAATCACCGTCAACCGCCCGCGCTCGCTCGCATCGAACGTCTACCCCGCTTCTCCCAACGGGCCCACCTACATCAACACGAGCTGGGGGCTCTACATCAAGCAGAAATATCCGGAAGCGATCAAGCACTCGGCGATGCTGTGGCTGAACGCAGGCGCAACGGCCCAGAACAGCAGGCAACGCGTCTACGCGCTCACCCAACTGGGGTACAACTTCGTCTACAAGGCCGAGACAGGGGTGCTCGAACCGAACTACCAGCCCTACGTCAACGCGATGCAGAAAGCGGGCGTCCAGTTCGTCAACATGGTGGCGGACTATCAAAGCATCGTGCGGCTCGAGAAGGCGATGGAGCAGCAGGGCTGGTTCCCCACCGTACGCGTCTGGGACTCGGTCGCGTACTCGAAGAACTTCCTCAAGCTCGCCGGAACGTCCGGCAACGGCGCGCTCGTGTTCATGAACACGGCCATGTTCGAAGAAGCTTCGTCGAACCCCGAGTTGCAGCTATACGAAACGTGGCTGCAGCGCGTCGCGCCGGGTGCGGTGCCGGATTACTTCGGCCTGTACGCATGGTCGGCCGGCCGACTGTTCCAGAAGGCCGCGCTCGCGGCCGGACCACGGTTAACCCGCAAAGCCTTGTTCGCTCAGCTGAAACAGATCCACTCGTGGAGCGACTACGGCCTGCACGTCACCCAGGACATCGGGAACAAGAGAGAGGCGAACTGCACGCTCTACATGGAGATCCGGAACCAGCAGTTCGCGCGCATCTTTCCGTCGAGCGGCTGGAGCTGTTCCGGGTCCTTGATGCCGACGCCGAACTACTAGAGCGGGATCCTGCCCGAGATCTTCGTTCCCTTGCCCAGCTCGGACCACACGTCTAACGTTCCGCCGATCGAGCCGACGCGGTCGCTCATGTTGGTGAACCCGGCGCCGAGAGCCTTCGCCTTCACGTCGAACCCGGCGCCATCGTCGGCCACCTCGAACAACAGTGCACCCGGCTCTTCCTTCAGGCTGACAACCGCGCTCGCGCCTTCGCCGGCGTGCTTCCCCGCGTTCTGCAGCGCTTCGAGGACGCAGAAGTACACGGCCGCTTCTATCTCTTGCCGATGACGCTGCACGCCGTCCGCGACGACCGTGGTCGGCAGCGCAGCCTTCATGACCGCACTCTCGAGCGCGGGGCCAAGGCCGCGGTCGACGAGGATCGGCGGATAGATGCCGTGCGCCAGGTCGCGGAGCTGCTGCACCGCTTCCTGCACGTCGCCGCCGAGCTCTTCGAGCATCGCCTTGGCGGTGTGGGTGTCGGCTTCGATGAGGTTCTTCACAAGCTTCACCTTCACCGCGAGCGCGACGAGGTGCTGCTGCGCGCCGTCGTGGAGGTTGCGTTCGAGCTTCCGGCGCTCGGCGTCGCCGGCGGCCACGATGCGCTCGCGCGACGCGCGCAGGTCCTCCGCACGCTTCTTCAGCTCCTGGTACGACTCCTGCAGGGCCGAGTCGAGCTGCGCGTTGT
>VAYV01000069.1 GCA_005883175.1 Actinomycetota bacterium | reverse complement strand
GTCCCTTTCCCCCGAGCAAGATCTGCGGCTTGTGCGGCATGTGGATCGTTTGGACTGCATCGGGATCAACGAGACCAAGGCACGCGCAATCGCCGAGCGGCGCCACCTGCTCGAGCGGCACGCCGCGCGCGACGACGGTCTGCACCGTCGCGAACATCCGCGGATCGGCCGGGTAGAAGGTCTTGCCGTCGTTGAGCGTCCATCGAGACGGAACGGTGACGTCGCCGATGTAGGTGTGCCCGCCGGACACGCCCGAGAAGACGATGCCGCTGAAGCCGGTCTTGCCGCAGCCAAAGTTGTCGAACGCGACGCGCGTCGTGTGATCGGCGTTGACAAGACCGATACCCGTCAGTGCCAGCACGACGTCGTTGCCCTTCAAGCGACCGAGGAAGAACGCGCGCCCGTCGATCACGACCGTCTTGCTCACCGTCGTTGCCGCGAGCGCCGGGCCGATCTCGGCCGGGAACGCGGACAGGACGAGCAGCCTCGGGCGACACGCCTGCGCGCGCGGCGCCGCGCTCGCACCGGGGAACACACCGAGCGAGATAGCAGCGATGGTCAGAAAGATGAAGCGCCGGTTCATGCTCGTAAAGATTCGTCCCGGCCTGCCGGTGTCCTGCCGGGGTGTCGAAACACCCGCTTCCGCGGGAGGAGGAGACCGGTTCGGCCTCGAAACGAGACCCATGCGGCGGCACGTGCTAGCGATCCTGGTCGTCCTGTGTGCGCTCGCACCGATGGGCGCGCGCGCGGCCGGCGGTGAGCCGTGCGTCCCGACACCGCGCCTCCCCGCGAACCCCGTGTACCAAGCACAGGACAAGACCTTCGGCTTCCACGACGAGGAGCTCGCCATCTGTTCGCCCGGCTGGAGCAGCCCGACGCACATCGCCGCGCGGATGTGGGTCCCGAGCACGTGCCCCGGCGTCGGAAAGTGCGCGGGCGTCGTCATCGCGCACGGCTTCGGCTTCTCGAAAGAGCTGACGTTCTCGGACATGCTCACGGCTGCTCGAAAAGGGTTGTACGTCTTGAGCTACGACGTGCGTGGGCAAGGCTCGTCGGGTGGCCAAGCCGAGATGCTCGGGCGCGACGACATCGCCGATCAAGCCGCCGTCCTCGCGTGGTGGCACAAGAACGTGCGCCCGATGAAGACCGCGTTCTACGGGATCTCCCAAGGCGGATGGCTCTCGTGGACCGCCGCGATCTACAACTGCGGCGCCGCGCGCGCCGCGCACTACGACTCGACCATCCCCTGCGACAAGGGCGGCCGCTGGATCGACGCGATCGTGCCCATGCAGGGGCCGACGGGATACATCGGTGAGACGACCTGCTCGACGTTCCTCATCGAGGCGTGGGTGGAGACGCGGATGAATCCGGCCTTCGCACAGGCGCTCGCGACCTGCCCGACGACCGGACGGATGGGCCCGATCGCCGGCGCCTTCGTCGACGTCGCGCACCGCATGAACCGCGTCGACGTCCCCGTGTACGCCGTTACCTCGTTCTACGACCGGCTCGTTCCCGCGCGCTACGTGGTCGCCGCATACGAGCAGCTTCAAGCGCGCGCGCACGACCCGCAGGACGTTATGTACGGCAAAGACGTCCGTTTGACGATGTCGAACGACGGCCACGGCGACGTCGGCGGCAACACGGCGCTGGTGGGCGACGTCTTCACGTGGATCACGCACCAGATCGCCGGGGGGCCGGCACTGCGCGCGGCCAAGGTCGCGATCGCTCAGGAGTGGGCCAACAATGGGTTCCGGCTGGAGCGCGCCTGGCCGATCCCGGGGTCGACAACCCAGACGCTCTACCTCGCAAGTGGCACGCTTGGGAAGAAGCCCGGCGGCGCGCCGGACGAGTTGCTCAACCTTCCGTTATGGACCAGCACGCCGAGCGAACCGTTCGTCGGAACGGCACTTCAAGTAGATAGCCCGAACCCGTTGCCGTACTCACGCCTCGTGTACACGACGGCGCCGTTCACGACACTCACCGAGATCACGGGGGAGCCGTCCCTCACCGTTTACGTCTCCTCCGCCAACACGACAGGACACGGTCTTGGACAGCTCAACATCGGCTTGGTTGAGCTGATGCCGAACGGTTCGGGCCACGAATTCAGCCACGAACGTGTCGGCCTGGTCGGCCTCGGTCCGAAGCCGCAGGCGGTCCGCATCCCCCTGTCGATCGCGAGCCAACGGATCGACCCCGGCAACCGCCTGATGCTTACGATCACCTCGAGCGACACCGCCGTCGCCTTGCCCGCGCCCGGACCGGACCCGTTCTTTATCAACCACGACGCGCGCGCGCCGTCGTTCCTCACGATCCCGACCGCTCCGGTGAACCGGACGCCGCCGCCGGGTGCACCGCCGAGCGGCGTCTCCTACACCGACAACCCGCTGAAGGCGATCTGCCAGACGCTCGGTCTGCCCTGCTGACCGCCCGAACGAACGTGCGCGTCTCTTAAGTCGAGAGAGAGCCTGAATAAGCCGGCGTACGCGTCGGCTGCGTCACGTAGTGGCGCTCCACCGTTACGGCAACGGATGCATACGCGCCCGCGTCGACGTTGAACGGAAGGACGATGTCCCCCGCATCCGGTGAGAACGTGCGAACCGGGATGTAGCGAGCATCCTTCGCCACCCACAGCTCGTAGACGGAGCCGCTCGGCGGCGCCGCCAGACCGTGCGCGATGAACACGCCGGTCCCGTTCGGCAGGATGCTCGCGACGAGCGAGCCGCGCGCGCCCTGCAAAACGGCGTGATGCGCGCTTGGGTCGGCCGCGATCGCGATCGCCGCGATCGCCTGGCGCGCGCGATCCTCCGCGCGCCCCGAGCGTGACGCAACGACGACGTTGACCGCTACGGACGACGCGAGCGCGACCGCTGCGACGGCGGCGGCGGCGCGAGGCCACAGCGTACGCGCGCGCGCAGCCCCTGCGGGGCGCGTCCCGGTGACCGTCGTCATCACCCTCGCTTCGCCGGTATCGGACAGCTTGCGGGCTTCGGGAACCAGGGCGAGGTCACCGGCGAGCTCGCGGAGGTCGCGCAGCAGCGCGGTGCACGACGGACAGCCGGGCAGATGCTCGAGCAGCTCGTGCTCGGTGCGCGGGCGCTCCTCTGGATCGAGCGAGTGCGTCACATACGCCGCGATCGCTTCTTGGATCTCGACGTGATCGTTCATCGATCGGCTCCGCTCAGGACCTCTCGGAGCTTGAGCATCGCCGAGAGCGTCCTCGATTTCACGGTGCCGAGAGGGATCCCGAGCTTCTCGGCCACCTGCGACTGCGTAAGCCCGTCGAAGTACGCGAGCTGCAATACCTGACGCTGATCATCGGTGATCGTCCGCAGCGCCACACGCATGTCCGCACGGCGCGCGCGCAACCACTCGTCCTCGACCACGTCCTCGGTCGGGTCGGCCGGGATCGGATCCGGCTGCCGCAGGGAACGCCTACGCTCGGCGTCCTCGCGGCGGATCACGTCGACGGCGCGGTGGTGGACCTGCGTCAGCAGCCACGAGCGGACACTCCCGCGCGCGGCGTCATACGCCGAAGCCGACCGCCACACCGACAGGAACACTTCCTGAACCACCTCTTCGGCCAACACCGGATCACCGATGACGCGATAAGCCAGCCCGGCGGCCGTCGACGCGTACCGGCTCCGACCTCCTTCACTCCTCCGCTCCTTGTTCGTAGCAGACCCGACGACGGTTCGACCACATTCGCCCGGCCCTGATCAACGGATCTCGATCGGAGGCCGAACCGAAGGCCGCGGACGCGCGAATAGATGGCAGCCGGCTGAGTGATGCGGCCCAGTGTGAGCCGCGGAGGGAGACGAACTCATGGAACGGACGTACCGATTCAAACGGCGAGGCTGGCGGATCATCGCCGCCGCCTCGCTCGCAGCGGGGGTCGCGATCGGCCCGCTCGGCGGGCTCGGTCCCGTCGCGAGTCACGCATCGAGTCACCGGGAAGCGCCGCTCACGTCGGCCGACCCGCAGATCGACGCAACCGACCTCTACGCGTTCGTCAGTCCAGACAACGCGAAGAGCGTCACCCTCATCAGCAACTGGATCCCGTTCGAGGGATCCGACGCCGGTCCGAACTTCTACACGTTCGCACCGGGCGTCCGTTACGACATCAACATCGACAACAACGGCGATGCGAAGCCGGACATCATCTACCGGTGGGTCTTCCGCAACCAATACAAGAACCCGAAGACCTTCCTGTACAACACCGGTCCCGTCTCGTCGCTGAACGACGCGACGCTGAACTTCACGCAGCACTACACATTGACGGAGATACGGGGGACGCGTACGACGACCCTCGTGCGTGACGGGATCGTCGCGCCGTCCAACGTCGGTGCCGCATCGATGCCCAACTATGCTTCGCTGTGGAACCAGGCGATCGACACGATCTCCGGTGGGAAGACGTTCGCAGGCCCTGCGGACGACCCGTTCTTCCTCGACCTACGCGTGTTCGACCTCCTTTACGGAGCGAACCTGAAAGAAGTCGGGAACGACTCCTTGAAGGGGTTCAACGTCCACGCGATCGCCATCCAGGTCCCGACGTCGGCTATCGCGGCATCGGGCGATGCGACGAAGAACCCGATCGTCGGAGTCTGGACGACCGCCGAACGGCAGAGCGTCCAGATCACCTCGAAGACCGGGAACGCGTCGTCGAACGGGACCTTCGTGCAGGTGTCCCGTCTGGGCATGCCGCTCGTCAACGAGGTCGTCGTCCCTGTGGGCCTGAAGGACTACTTCAACGCCTCGCAGCCGAAGGACGACGCGCAGTTCCTCGGTGCCGTGACCGATCCGGAGCTTCCCCACCTGATCAACGGCGTATACAAGCTGCCGGTCCCGGCGACGCCGCGTAGCGACCTGGTGTCCGTGTTCCTGACCGGCGTCAAAAGCCTGAACCAGCCGGCCAACGTTAAGCCGAGCGAGCAGCTGCGGCTCAACACGGCGATCCCGCCCTCGGCGACGCCGAACAGGCTCGGCGTCCTCGCGAACGACAACGCCGGCTTCCCGAACGGCAGACGGCTGACCGACGACGTCGTGGACGTCGAGCTTCGTGTGGTCGAAGGTGCGCTCACGGGGAGCAAGAACACGCTGGGCGACGGCGTCGACGCGAACGACGTGGCCTTCCAGACGTCGTTCCCGTACCTCGCCCTTCCGCACGCGGGTCCGGCGGCCGCTCAGGTCGCCGCGACCACCGTGAAGCGCGTGAACAACGCAGGCGCGTGGCCGGTCGCCACGGGCATCGCCGGCGCGGTCGCACTGTTGGCACTGCTCGGCTGGGCCCTCCGCAGGGGCGGCCCGGGCCAGAGCGGCAAGCGACGGATGAACGCCGCCGCCTGAATCTGATCGAGCGCCCGGCGAGGCTTCCCTCGCCGGGCGCTCATCACCCGGGGGACACCAATGAGGATCAAGCGGATCGGGATCGCGATCGGGATCGCCGTCGCGATGCTGCTCGTCGGTGGGATCGGACTCTTGTCGGGCGCGAAGTCCGACGCGGTGACGGTAGCTGCTCCGCTTCCGGTCGACGCACCGCCGGCGCAGGTTCTCGCTGCGCTTCAAGCGCGTCTCGCGCGCGCACCGCGCGACTGGCAGTCCTGGGCGGCGCTCGGGCTGGCGTACGTGCAGATCGCGCGCAGGACGGGCGATCCGTCCTTCTACCCGAAAGCCGAAGGCGCGCTCGAACGGTCGCTGTCGCTGAAGCCGGGGAACGCCGGCGGGCTGATCGGTATGAGCTCCCTTACTGCGGCGCGGCACGACTTCGCCGCGGCGCTGCGGTGGGGACGGCAGGCCATCGGCGCAGCTCCGTACAACGCGGGCGCGTACGGGGTGGCCGGCGACGCCCTGATCGAGCTCGGTCGCTACTCGGAGGCTTTCCGCACGTTCCAGCGCATGATCGATCTCCGGCCCGACCTTTCGTCGTACGCGCGCGCTTCCTACGCGCGCGAGCTCCAAGGCGACGTCACCGGCGCCATCGACGACATGAACCTCGCCCTGCAAGCGGCGTCGTCCCCCACCGATGCCGCGTGGACCGGCTATCAGCTCGGCGAGCTGTGGTTCAACAGCGGCCGCCTCGAGCGCGCGCACGCGGCGTACGCGCACGCAGCCGCAGAAGATCCGACGTACGTCCCCGCGCGCGAAGGGCTCGCGAAGGTTGCCGCCGCGCGCGGCGACTACGCGCGCGCGATCGGCTTGTACACGGGGGTGGTCGACCGCATGCCGCTCCCCCAATACGTGATCGAGCTCGTAGACGTCTACACCGCTGCCGGCCGGCCGGCCGACGCGACGCAAGAAGCCGGGCTGCTCGCCGTGGAGGAGCGCCTCGCGCGCGCGAACGGCGTCAACCTCGACCTCGAGCAGGCCACGTACGATGCGGATCACGGCCACGCGGCCGCCGCGCTGACGGCTGCGCGCGCAGAGTGGAACCGCCGG
>VAYV01000063.1 GCA_005883175.1 Actinomycetota bacterium | reverse complement strand
ACGTACGGCCGAACACGTGAAGGTGATACGGCACGGTCATCATGTCGCCCGGCGACTCGATGCCGGCCTCGATCGCGGCCGACGCCGTGATCACCTTGTTCACCGATCCCGGTTCGTACGCGTCGGTGACGGTGCGGTTCCGCATCGCGGCCGGCGTCGCTGTGCCGAAGTTGTTGGGGTTCAGCGCCGGCCAGTTCGCCATCGCCAGCACGTCGCCGGTCTTCGCGTCCAGCACGACGGCCGTGCCGTTCTGCGCTCCGGTCGAGCGCGCGCCGCGCGCAAGGGCCTGCTCGGCGTAGAACTGGATGTCCCGGTCGATCGTCGTTTGGATCCCTTTGCCGTTGACCGGATCGACGATGGAGTTGCGGCCTTGCGGGATCGCGCGGCCTTGCGGGTCGTGCTCGATGACCTGTTTGCCCGAGGTGCCGGAAAGGATCTTGTTGTACATCGACTCGAGACCCGAGAGCCCGACGTTGTCGACATTCACGAAGCCGAGCACTTGCCCGGCAAGGTCGTTCGACGGGTACGTGCGGGCGGTCTCGTCCAACGCGCCGACGTACGGGATCCGCAGGGCGAGCACCTTTTCGGCGACGTCGACCGGCACCTTGCGTGCGAGGTACACGAAGCCGACGTGCTGACTCAGCTTCGCCGTCAGCGTCTTCACGTCGATGCCGAGGAACGGCGAGATCTTCGCCGCGGCATCGGCCGGGTCGGTGATGCGCTGGGCGTCGGCGTAGACAGCGCGCGCATCCGAGGAGACCGCCAGGGGGACCATGTTCCGGTCGAAGATCGCTCCCCGCTGGGCGGGAAGCTCGATCGTGCTTATCCGCTGCTGCAGGCCGAGGGAGTCGAGGGGTGCCGCCCGGACGATCTGGAGCATGACGAGCCGGATCGCGACCGAAGCGAAGAGCAAGGTGAAGATGAAGAGAAGAACGACGAGCCGTAGAGCGGGCCGGGTGCCGCGACGACGCACGCGGCCCCCCTCTACCTCCCCTCCCGGGTCTGGGAGGGGCCGCTCCGAGTGGACGGTGGGGTGAGAACGACGACGCCGGGCGCCGGGACCATGCCCATCTGCTGCGCGCGCGTCGCGATCCGGTCGGGTGAGGCCAGCTTGGCGACCTCGAGCTCCAGCTGCTCGGTCGTGAGGCGTCTCGCCTGCACGGCGTTCTCGAGGCTCGACTGGCGGAACGCCGCTTGGCCGAGGAAGACCTGCGCGACGACGAGCGCGAACAGGGCCATGCCGGTCGCCGTCAGGGCCAGCACGATGAACAACGTTGGGGGGCGCCGGCCCGGCGCCGGGCGGCCGCGCACCACACGAAGGTGACGGGGTCGCTCCGGCGCCGGGACCGGTCGCCTGGGGCTTGTTGCCGTCCGTGGAGGCGTCACGCTGCGGAGCCTCCCGGGGGACCATCGGGCTCGGGGGGCGCGGCGAGCCGTTCCGCCGCGCGCAGCCGTGCAGCCGACGCGCGCGGGTTGCGCGCGATCTCCTCTTCCGAGGGGCGCTCCGGCTTCCGGGTCAGCAACCGCAGGCGGGGCGCCTCGCCGCTCGCCTCCTCGCGCATGAACCGCTTGACCAAGCGGTCTTCGCCGGAGTGGTAGGACAGAGCGACGAGGCGCCCGCCTGGAGAAAGCTCCGCGGATGCCTGCGGGAGGGAAGATTGGATCGCCTCGAGCTCCTTGTTGACCTCGAGGCGGAGCGCTTGAAAGGTGCGGCGCGCCGGGTGCGGCCCTACCCGACGCGCCGCTGAAGGCACCGCGGCGCGGATGACCTCGACCAATTCCCCCGTGGTCGCGATCGGCCGGCGCTTCCGCGCCGCCACGATGAACTGTGCGATGCGCGACGCCCACCGCTCTTCGCCGTACGAGCGGATGACGCGCGCGAGGTGCCGCTCGTCGTAGGTGTTCACAACGTCGTAGGCGCTGAGCGGCGCCGTTGTATCCATCCGCATGTCGAGCGGAGCGTCGTGCTGGTAGCTAAAGCCGCGCTCCGGCCGGTCGACGTGCATCGAGGACAGCCCGAAGTCGTAGACGACGGCGTCGCTCGGACCCCAGCCGGACTGGGTCACGATCTCCCCCAGCTCCGCGAAGTTCCCGGGCACGAGCCGAACCTGGTCCCCGAACGCCGCGAGCCGATCGGCGGCCAGGCGGAGGGCATCCGGGTCGCGATCGATGCCGAGCAGCCTGCCAGCGGGCCCCATAGCCCGGAGGAGCGCCGCCGCGTGCCCACCCGCGCCGACCGTGCAGTCGATGACGGAACGCGCACCCGGCGACGGCACGGCGTACCGGACGACGGCTTCTGCGAGGACCGGAACATGCGGCTCATGCACCCCTCCCCCGTCATCGCGTCCCGGCGAACAAGCGCACAGCAACCGCACCGAGACCGATGAATGCGCTCACGCTGGACAGCATCAGCACGATCAAGAGCAAGCTTTCGCGGAGCTCCTTCACCGGCTTGAAGCCGTCCTCGGGGACGCGGGGTTCCCCCATCGGTGCCTGCTCCACGAACGCTCCCCCTCGTTGCTGTTAGAACGGCAGGTCCGGGTTGGACTCAGAGAGGTCGGCGTAGTTCGGCAGTCCTTCCGAGAGGCGCTGGGCCCACGCGGTTCGGGACCAGATCTCCGCGAACTCCCCTCGGCCGGTCACCGTGACCTCGCGCTCGAGGCCCGCGTATTCCCGAAGGTGCTCGGGAACGGTGATCCTGCCTTGCTTGTCCGGCTCCTCCTCGACCGCCGAGGCGTACCAGATCCGAAGGAAGTCCCTCACCTGACGGTTCGACTGACTCGACTCCCGCAGCCGGGCGGAAACGCTCTCCCACTCCTGCGGCGGGTACACCGCGAGACACTTGTCGAGACCGCGGGTGAGGACGCAGCCGTCTGCTAGAAGCCCGCGGAACTTCGAGGGGAGGATGATTCTCCCCTTGGCATCCAGCGAGTGCTGGTACTCCCCCAGGAACACTTCGGCGCTCTACCATCCACCACTTGGCGCCACTCTACTCCACTAGTGAATCGAGCGTCAAGAGTTCCCGCTCGTCAGCCAGTGACTAATTTAGAACAGGACTGTTAAGAACTGTTGCAGGTGGGGGTGGATAGCCCGGACGGGTGTGACCCGCCGATCAGGCGGGGGCCGGGGCGGGGTGAGGAGCGGGGTGCGCGTGGCCCCCGTTGAGGTACGGCTCCCACTTGGGATCGACGTGGCCGACGGCCACGATGATCCAGATCTTCTCGCGGGGAGCAGCCGGCTTGCTCCGAAGCCGCATCCCCGCCTCCGCCGGGAGGCGATTCTCCTTGCGGGTGTTGCACGCCTTGCACGCTGCGACCACGTTTTCCCACGTGTGGGTGCCTCCGCGCGAGCGCGGGATCACGTGATCGACGTTCTCGGCGCCCGCGCCGCAGTATTGGCACTGGAACGAGTCGCGGACGAACACCGCACGCCGGGACAAGCTGGCACGAGCGCGATACGGCACCCGAACGAAGTACTTGAGCCGGATGACGGACGGGATCGGCACCGTCATGCGCTCGGAGTGATACGACCCGCCGTCCTGATGAACGAGCTCAGCCTTGTGCTTGAGGACGAGGACCAGCGCCCGCCGCGCGCTCACGACGCAGAGCGGCTCGAACGTTGCGTTGAGGACGAGGGCTCTTCCCAAGTGACGGTCCTCCCCCACGCTGCCGCATGGTTGGGAGAAGTATAGAGGAGGGGAACCACCAGCGCGCACGACCCAGGGTGAACGCTGAGCGCGGAGGGACGGTGCTCGGCTACGCCCCCCGGCGGCGGCGCTTCGCCGGCTCTGATTCGTCGCGCAGCTCTTGCTCTGCGGCGCGCAAAGTCCGAACGAACTGGTCGCGATCCCGAAGGAATTCGCTCACGCCCTGGTCAACCTCGCCGGCGAGCTCGTCGATGGCGATGAAGAACGTCATCTGACCCTGCTTCAGCGCGTCGATGATGTCGCCGTCCGTCTTGCAGATCTTGAAGATGCTCTGTCCGTCCGTGACGAGCTTGACGCCGGAGAGATGCTCCTCCAAGCCGGCGCTTCCGCGCAGGTACTCGAATGCGCGCCGGACGCGCTGAAGGGACATGCCGCCTTCGAGTAGCGAGTTGACGACCTTCAGCGCGACGAGATCACGGAACGAATACAGCCTGCGGACGCCAGGGCGGCCTCCCGTCGCTTGTACGGACGGCTTGACGAGCGCGATCTTGTCCCAATAACGAAGTTGGTTGCCGGTGCAGCCCGTGAACCGCCCAGCCTGAAGCGACGTGAATCCTTCCACTGGCACGATCCCTGCGCGAGTTTAAAAAAGTTGGTGGAACCACCTGGGGGGAAGAGTCTCTGTTGTACGGCACGGGTGGCAGGAAAGGCAAGACGGTGAAGAGTTTTTTTTCTGAAACTTTTTTTTCCACACGCGTGCAGTGCTCGGCACGACAAAGAAGCGCGATAACGACGTGTTCAGCCGTCGTCGCGCTCGAAGCGCTTGCGCCAACGCTCTTCGGCGCGGCCGAACCAGGATGGACCCTCATGCTTGGCCCTCGTCGACACCGGACCGATGTCCCGCGACGCGCGCGCGATAACGAACAGCGCGATCAACATAACGACGAAGCCGGCGATGCCCAGCTGCTCGGTGAGAGAAGTGACGAGACCGGCAATCATGAGCACGAATCCCGCGACGAACACCAACGAGGCGCGCTTGACGCGCTTGACAGCGATGCCGCGAGGCGTCGCCGCACTCGTGGAGCGCGCGAATTTAGGGTCCTCGGCCGCGAGCCGTCGCTCGATCTCGTCGAGGATCTTCTGTTCGTGATCCGATAGGGGCATGCGATCTCCAGCAACGACCTCGCCATGAATTATAGGAGCGGCGCAATCGCCCTCACAAGGAGTATCGGCCTCAGCGCGCCTCGAAATGAGGCTCACGCTTTTGTACGCGCGCCGTAACCGCCTCGATGAAGTCCGACGATGCCAGGATACGCCGTTGCGCCGTCGCCTCGCGGTCTAGTCCTTCTCGAATCGGCGCATCGAACGCGCTGTTCATCAGCCGCTTGATGGCGGCGAGCGCGAGCGGGGGCCCGGCGGCCAGCTGGTGCGCCCACTCCGTCGCGCTCTCCAGGTGCGTCCCGGCGGCCACGACCTTATTCACAAGCCCCATCTGCAGAGCCTCGTCGGCCCCGACGCGGCGGGCAGTCATCGCCAGCTCCTTCGCTCTCCCCAGACCGATCATGCGCGGGAGCCGCTGCGTGCCGCCGAGGTCGGGCAGGATCCCCCACCGAACCTCCATCACGCTCAGCTCCGTGTCGTCCGCGGCCACACGGAAGTCACACGCGATCGCAAGCTGAAGGCCGGCGCCGAACGTCGGGCCCGCGATCGCCGCGATAGTCGGCTTCGAGATCGTCTCGAAAACGGTGAACGACGACTGCAGTCCGCCGATGTCGATCCCGGACGGGCTCCCGTTGTTGCCGGAAGTGAACACGCTGGTGTCGATGCCGCTCGAGAAGTTCGGTCCGTCGCCCGTCACGACGACGGCACGAACGGACCGATCTGCGCCCGCGCGCGCGCCGGCTTCGGCCAGAGCGGCGAAGACGTCCATGTCCATCGCGTTGCGAACCTCGGGGCGCGCGATCGTGACGGTTGCGACCGAGCCCGACACCTCGTACCGAACCTTCTCACTCATCTCGTGCCTCCCGTTCGTCTTGCTCTTCATCTCGTCGAGCAGCCCGTGGTCTCGGCTGTGCCACCGCAGCCCGCTCGACCGTGTCGCCGCCGTACCGTTCCCGGAGCCGGTCGACCGCGCGGTCGGCCGCTCCCCACCGATCGGGTCGCTCGCCGATGCGAAGCTGCTCCGGACCGGAGCCGGCGACGAGGCCGCTCGTCGCGACCCCCAGAAGCCGGATGCGGGGCCGGTGGAGCCGAAGCGATGCGTACAGGTCGCGCGCCGCCGCGTAGATCTTCGCCGCGCCGTCGGTCGGCGCAGGCAGCGTACGCGAGCGGGTGAGCGTTTTGAAATCCGAGAAGCGCACCTTGATCGTGACGGTCCGCGCGGAGTGACCGCCGCCGCGAAGCCGCTGCGCGACGCGATCGGACAGCCGCAACAGCTCCCGGCGGATGTGCTCGAGCGCGTCGAGGTCGCGCTCGAAGGTCTGCTCGGCCGATATCTGTTTCGCCGGCTCGTACGGGACGACGGCGCGGTCGTCCTCGCCTTTCGCGAGCGCGAGCAAGTGTGCAGCCGGGCCGGGACCGAAAGCACGCTCGAGCACGCCGTCGGGCAACGCCACGATGTCGCCGACGGTCCGCACACCGAGACGGTCGAGCGCGGCCTCCGTCTGCTCGCCGACGCCCCACAGGGCGCCGCACGGAAGCGGGTCGAGGAACTCGTGGATCTTCTCGGCGGGAACGTGCACGACTCCGTCGGGCTTCGCGTGCTGGCTCGCGAGCTTCGCGAGGAACTTGTTCGGCGCGACGCCGACCGAGCACACCAACGATCGCTCGGAGCGGACGCGCGCGCGGATCTTCTCAGCGATCGCGACCGGCTCGCCGAACAGCCTCGTCGACCCGCCGACGTCGAGGAACGCTTCGTCGAGTGAGATCTGCTCGACGAGCGGCGTGAACGAGAACAAGATCTGCAGGATCAGATCCGACTCCGCGCGGTACAGCGTGAAGTTGGGCGGCACGAAGATCAGGTTCGGGCAGAGACGGCGCGCGCGCACGCCGGGCATCGCGGAGTGAACGCCGAACGCGCGCGCCTCGTAGGACGCCGCCATGACGACGCCGCGCGGACCGCCGCCGCCGACGGCGACCGGCTTCCCGGTGAGCGACGGATCTTCGCGGACTTCGACCGACGCGTAGAACGCGTCCATATCGACGTGAAGGATCGGTTCGGTGACCGTCTCCCCTCCTATGCTCCGGCCGACCCTCCGCTCGCGTGCCACAGCTTGCGCGGCGCGTCCGCGGCGCCATCCGAAGGCACCGCGCGTGCCGGCATCGGTATCGCGCGCGCGGCGTGCTCGTGCGCGGGCACCGGCGCAGGCTTCCCGCGGTTGCGACGCCGTTCGGCTTCCGCCGCTTCGATCTCTTCGACGCCTTCGGTCCACAGTACGTCCACGTCGAGCGTTCCCTCGCGGTGCTGCTTCGCGAGATCGGCCAGGTTCCACGCGCGCTCGCAGTTGATCGACACTCCCCCGCGACCCGCCCCGGTCTTGCGCAGCGTCCCGCGGACGACGAGCAGCCACGAGTGGAAAACCGTCCACGCGCAGTGCTCTTGGACGCTTTCGAAGATCGTCGCGTCTGACAGCGCGGTCCCGTCATCCAGCGTCACGAAGATGATCCGCTGCCCCGAGCGAACCGCCGGCGTTTGCGACGCGACCTTCACCCCGGCGATCATCACGCGCGCGTTCTGCCGCCGGCTCCGCAAGCGGTCCGCGCGCGTCACACCCAGCGCGCGCAATACGTCCCCGTAGAACGACACGATGTGCCGCGAGACGTCCATCCCCGTCACTTCGACCTCGGCGCGCACCTTCTCCGCCTCGCTGTACCCGCGCAACCCGAACGACGTCACGGGCTCCCGCATCCGCAACTCCTGCTGCAACACTTCCGGCTTCGGCTCCTTCTTATCCCACAGCTCATTGACGAACAGCAACATGTCCCGCCGCCCACCGAACGCATCCAAGCCGCCTGCGTGGATCAAGCTCTCGACAACGGGCCGGCTAACTCGAGTCCGCCGACAGAAGTCGACGAGCCCGGTGAACGCCGTCCGCGCGCGCGCCGCCAATACCGACGAGATCTCGGCATCACTGATCCCCTCCACATGCATCAAACCGATCCGCACGCCATACGGGTAGGCGCCTTCCGAGAGTTGGTCTTGTTTTGTGCGAGCGGACGACGCAGGGTCGCCGGACGAAGGCTCAGAGGGGCCCCGCTTGCGCGACCCGGAGGGGAGCGCGCGGGGGGTCGCTGAGGGAGCGATCCAATAAGGATCGCGACCGCGGCCTTCGGCAGGCGCACCCTCGCCGTCCGCGGCCCCGTGCACCAGCTCGATCGAATACTGCGGCTGTGATCTGTTGATGTCGAGCGGCAAGATCGCGATCCCTTCATGCCGCGCGTCGTCGAGCAGCGCGCGCCGCGGGTACATCCCGGGCTCGTGCGTGAGGATGCCTGCGTAGAACGCGGCCGGATGGTTGGCCTTGAGCCACGCCGACTGATACGTCGGCACCGCGAACGCCGCCGCGTGCGCCTTGCAGAACCCGAACGCGGCGAAGCTGCAGACTTCGTGCCACACCGGCTCGATCTCGGCGTCGCGCCACTGGTTGATGCGCCCCATCTCGAAGAACCACCGGCGGATGTCCGGTAGCGCATCTTTGTCTTCGAGTGCGCGCCGCACTTCGTCGGCCTTGCCGAGATCCACGCCCGTCACCGCGCTGATCGCGCGCATCACCTGCTCGTGGTAGACGATCACGCCGAACGTTTCGCGGAGGAACTCGCGCATCACCGGGTGCGCGTACACCGCGCGCGCCCACGCGCCGCGCCGTGAGAGGTACGGCCCGATCATGTCCGACTGCACCGGACCCGGACGGAACAGCGAGATGTCGACGATCAGGTCCTTCCACTTCTCCGGCTGCAGCTTGCCGAGCAGCTCGCGTTGTCCGGGCGACTCGATCTGGAAGCAACCGAGCGTGCGCGACGAGCGCATCAGATCGAACGTGGCCGGGTCGTCACGCGGGATCGCATCCAGATCGATCTGCTCGCCGGTCGCGCGTTTGACCTCCGCCGTCGCGTGCGTCATCGACGACAGCATCCGGATCCCGATCACGTCGAGCTTCAGCAACCCGAGCGCCTCCACGTCGTCCTTGTCGAACTGCGACATGCGGAAGCCGTTCGCGCTGCGTTCCATCGGCGTGCGCGTCAGGAGGTCGTCGGGCGCGATGAGGATCCCCGATGGGTGCAGCGCGAGGTGCCGCGGGAAGCCGCCCAGCCGCTCGGCGACGCCGAACAGCATGTCGAGCTGCCTTCGGTGCAGCGCCGATCGTTTCAGCTCGGGCAAGTGATCCATCGCCTCGCGGATCGACGAGGCGTTGATGTGCGGGAACGACTTCGCGACGTCGGCAACCTCGCCTTCGGGGAACCCCAGCGCTTTGCCGACCTCGCGGATCGCGCCGCGCGCGCGGTACGTATCGACCATCGCGACGCACGCGACGCGTATGCCTTCGGCGTACTCTCTCGGGCTGCGCCGTCCCCCGGACGGCGGTCCCTCGGTCGCTCCCTCCGGTCGCGCCGTCTGGAAGTGGGTGAGGATGTCTGTGTAAACCTCCTCGCGGCGCGCGCTCTCGACGTCGAGGTCGATGTCGGGCAGCTCGTGCGTGCGGTACGGGTTCATGAACCGCTCGAAGACGAGGTTGTGCTCGACGGGATCGACCTCGCTGATGTTCATCAGGTAGCAGATGAGCGAGCCGGCCGCCGAGCCGCGGCATGCCGAGCGGATCCCGCGCGCTTTGATGCGCCGGACGATGTCGGCAACCGTCAGGAAATAGCCGGCGAACCCGAGGCGCGCGCACATCTGCAGCTCGGCGTCGAGCAGCCGCTGCACCTTCTGCGTGCGCGCCATCCCCCGCCGCTCGAGCCCTTCGTGACAGCACTTCGCGAGCAGCTCGTTGAGCGAGCGCTGCGGCAGCCCGTCGGGCATCGGGTAGCGCGGCACCTGGATCACACCGAGCCCGAGAGAGAACGTGCACTCCTCGGCGATCCGGTACGACTCGACGAGCAGCTGCGGCCGCCACCCGAACAACGCGTCTATCTCCTCGGGCGACTTTAGTGTCGCCTCGTGGTTGCGGTTATCGCGATGGTGCTCGGCCAGGGGAACGAGCTTGCGCATCGCGTCGAGCACATCGCAGAGGAACCCGTCGGCTGTCGTCAGCGCGCGCGCCCCATTCGTCGCCACCGCGCGCACACCGGTCTCATCGGCCAGCCCCAGCGCGCGCTGCACGCGCCCGCGATCCCCTTCCTCCAACCACGTCCGCACTTCGACGACCGTACGTCGAAACCCGAAGATCTCGAGCCATCTCGTCAAAGCCACGCGCGCAGCGTCCATCTTCTTCCGATGGATGAACCGCCCGACATCGCTCTCGGGCCCGAGCAACACGATGACACCGTCACTGTGCGCAGAAACATCGGCGACGGTCGCGCACGGATCCCCGCGCTCCCCCCGATGATGTGCAGCGCTGATGAGCCGGCAGAGATTCTCGTATCCGCGCGCATCCTGAGCTATGAGTGTGATAGTGAAGCGATCGGCTGTTGGATCTTTCATCGACGAGAGCGACGAAGGACCGCCGCGGGGGGTCGCTGAGGGAGCGATCCAATAAGGATCGCGACCGCAGGCTTCGGGAGGCGGTCCTTCGTCGCCCACGGTAAGCCGAACCCCATAGATCGGCCGCACCCCATACGCCCTGCACGCCTGCGTGAACCGCACCGCTCCCGCGAGCGAATCCCGGTCGGTCAACGCAACCGCGTGCATCCCGAGCGCGCGCGTGCGCGCGGCGAGCTCGTCGAGACGGATCGCTCCTTCGCGGAGGGAGTAGACCGACCGCACCGACAGGTGCACGAATGGAGGCGTCATCGCGTTAGTCCAGGACGCGGAACAGCGTCCAGGCGCCGTTGCGCAGGTCGCGCGAGATCTCGTACGTGCCGGGCGCGCGGCCGCTGGTGATGGGAATGGCGTCGATGCGGATGATCTCGCGCGCGTCGCCGGAGAGCCACGGGCGGTCGGCGTCCTCGGTCGAGCTCCACCACCCGCCGGCTTCGCGCCAGCGGCACAGCACCTGGCGGACCTGGTACCGCTTGCCGCGCCACCAGAACGCGTCGACGGAACCGTCCGTCGTTTCTACGTCGATGGGCTCTTCGTACCGTTTGGACATCAAAGCCGGCCGGGCGATCGTCCGCCGGGCCTTTCCCCCTCGCTTTTTTCGGCCGCGCTCGGGGCGCCTCATGGACCCGAACATATGTTCGAGTACGCAGAAACATACGCCCGTACCGAAGAACCCGTCAAGGGTCGCTCGGATGCGCGATTAGTCCGTTCGTGGCATGGACACCCCATCCATCCCTTGCTCTACTCGACCTCGCTGATGGGAGAGCTTCCGGAACAGGCCGGAAAGGGCATCGAGCGCGCGCCGATGCTCGATCAAGCACACCTGCTGCTGGAGCTCAGCAGAGCGGTGACGAGCTCCCTCGACCTGCAACAGGTCCTCGACACGAGCTTCCACGCGCTCCGCCGGCTGGTCTCTTTCGGCGGCGGCTCCATCCAGCTGATCGACGACGGCGCGCTCGTCCCCGTCGCAACCGAGCCGCCGATGACCGACGAGGCGAAGCGCGTCCGTATCCCCGTCGGGAAAGGCATCTCCGGCACCATCGCCGCGACCGCCGAGGCGATCTACATCCCCGACATCCTTTCGGACCCGCGCGTTCCACCGCCGACCGCTCGGAAAGGCGTCAGCCGGGGCGTGCGGAGCTACTTCGGCGTGCCGCTGATCATGCACGGTGAGCCGGTCGGAGTTTTGCAGATCGATTCGGCGGAGCTCGACGCGTTCCCACCGGACGCGCGTGCGTGCGTCCTGATGCTCGTTCCGGCCATCGCCGCAGCGGTCCAGAACGCACTGCTGTTCGATCGCGAACGAGCTGCCCTGCAGCAGCTACAAGAGACCGAGCAACAGCAGCGAGATTTCGTCGCCATCGTTTCGCATGAGCTGCGTATCTGCTCGATCTCTCGCAGATCGAGCGCGGCACGCTGTCCGCGGAACCGGCTCCGACCGACATCGAGCCCATCCTCCGCCAGAGCGTGCGCGAGCAGTCGAACGACGCTCATCCGATCGTGGTGGACCTTCAAGCGCCCTTGCCGAAGGCGATGGTCGACGGCGACCGGCTCCATCAGATCGTGGGCAACCTGCTCAGCAACGCGAGGAAGTTCTCGCCGGCCGGTACCGCGATCGAGGTTGTCGTGCGCGCGGAGGGAGACGCGATCGCGCTCACGGTCGAAGATCACGGGAAAGGCATCCCTGAAGATCTGATCAACCGCGTCTTCGATCGCTTCTTCCAAGCCGAAGCGGCAGCGACGCGGTCGGTGGACGGCCTCGGCATCGGCCTGTACATCGTCAAAGAGCTCTGCCAACGGATGGATGCGACGATCGAGGTCGACAGCGCGGTCGGCAGAGGCACGCGGTTCACCGCGCGCCTCCCGGTCGCCGTCTAGCAGCACGCTCGTTCCGGCGGGGACGCGATATCTTCTCTGGCCATGACGGCGATCGCGCTGCTGGGCTCGGGTGAGTTCGAACCGTGGGCACGTCCCGTCGACACCTGGTGCGCCGAGCAAGCGACCTCGGCGAGCGAGAGGGTGCTCGTCGTGCCGACCGCGTCCGCACCGGAAGGCAACGACGTCTTCGAACGCTGGGGCCGGATGGGTGTCGAGCACTACGACGCGATCGGTCTCGCGCCGGAGGTGCTCGAGCTCCGCAACCGCGCCGACGCACAGACGACCGAGATCATCGACGCCGTGCAGGGCGCGCGCCTCGTGTTCTTCTCCGGCGGCAATCCCGGGTACCTCGCGGAAACCCTCGCCGGCACGCCGTTCTGGGACGCGGTCGTCGCGGCGGTAACGAGCGGTGAAACCGCGCTCGGCGGCTGCAGCGCCGGCGCCGCGTTCGTCGGGGCGTCGGCGCCGTACGTCGCCGGCGATTCACTGGATCACTGGGCCGACGGGACGAAGCTTCTGCCGCGTGCGTACATCGTGGTCCATTTCGACATGCTCAACACGTACGTGCCGGGGCTGCGCGACATGCTGCTCGAGATGCGTCCGAGAGACACGCTCACCGTCGGGATCGACGAGAACACGGCGCTGTGCGGCGACGGGCAGCACTGGCGCGTCATCGGCTCGGGGTCGGCGTGGATCGGCGCCGATGGGAACGAGCTGACCGCACATCCGGACGGCGCGACGATCGACCTGCGGTTGATCTGAAACTTCCCTAGGATGGGCGCGCCATGAAGCGCCTCTCCCGACGCGAGTTCTTCCGCACGACCGGTTTCGTTGCCCTGGGCGCGTTCGCTGCGGCGTGCGCCAAGAAGGTGAAGATCACGCCGGGCACGACGCTTGCATCCATCACGAGCGGCCATCAGCAGACATTGCAGATGAACACGGCCGGCTTCGAGATCCTCTCCGGACGGCCAGACCGCTTCGTGTTCAACCTCATCGATCCCGCGAACGGAAGCGCGATCACGACGCCGCAGGCGCAGATGTGGATCGCAGTCGACCAGAAGTCCGCGGCCACGGGCCCGCTCACCGCGACGTACCGCGCCGACGGACTTCCGGCGGGCAAGGGCTTCTACGAGACGCCCGTGACGATCCCGACGGACGGCACGTGGCTGGCGGTCGTCGAGGCGCAGCGCAACGGCCGCACCGACTTCGGTGCCGGACAGTTCCAGGTCGGACGCCAAACCGCGATGCCGAAGCCCGGCGATCACGCCGTGATCGTGCCGACCCCAACGTACAAGGACCACCGCGGCGTGAACCCGATCTGCACGGCGAACCCGCAGTGCTCGATGCACGCGATCTCGCTCGACGACGCGCTCAAGAACGGCAAGCCGACGGTGTTGATCATCTCGACGCCGAAGTTCTGCACGAGCGCGCTGTGCGGTCCCGAGACCGAGGTCGTGCAGTCGGTGAGCAAGGGCTTCGCCGGCCACATCAACTTCATCCACGTCGAGGTCTACAAGGATGCCAAGGCGACGACGATCCAGCGCCAGTTGACCTCTCCCGCGGCGACGGCCTGGCACCTCGACCAGGAGCCGGCGATCTACTACATCGACAAGAGTGGCATCATCCAGAGCCGGACGATCGGACCGGCCGACAAGGCCGAAGTTCAAGCGGCAGCGACGGCGCTCGCCGGCTAGGGCAACAGCGCGCGCAGCTCCTTCGCAGCCGCGGCCGGATCAGTGGCTTCAGTGAGCGCGCGCACGACGACCACTCTCGCCGCCCCCGCGTGCAGCACTGCTGGGATCGTCTCCGTCGTCATGCCCCCGGTGACGAAGAACGGCAGGGTCGCCCGCTCGGCCGCGAAGCGAACGTAGTCGAGGCCGACGCCTTTGCGTCCCGGCTTCGTCGGCGTCTCGTTCACCGGGCCGACGCCGAAGTAATCGACGGGTTCGTCGAGCGCGCGCAGCAGCTCCTCCGGCGCATGCGTCGAGCGGCCGATCAGGAGGTCTTCTCCGAGAAGTGCTCTCGCTTTTTCCGGTGCTTCATCCTCTTGGCCGAGATGAACTCCGTCCGCATCTGTCGAAGCCGCCAGATTTGGATCGTCGTTGACGATGAAGAGTTTGGCGTGCTTTTCGGTCAGCCTGCGGAAAACCTTTGCGGCATCTCGTTGAACGTCGACGGGGGCGGTCTTCTCCCGCAGCTGGACGATGTCCACACCGGCAGAAAGAACGGCATCGAGGAATCTCTCGAGATCATCTCCCCCATCTCGGATCCCCGTGCAGAGGTACAGACGCGCTTGGGCGAGACACGCGCGCCGCTCGTCTCCCGTCATCCCCCGGCAACCGCGCGAACGATCTCCAGCCGGTCCCCGGACTTCAACCGAACGCTCGGGTAGCGCGCGCGCTCGAGCGGCTCACCGTTGTACTCGACGACGACCCACTCCGGCTTCCATCCGATCTCGTTGAGCAGGCCGGCGATCGAGATGCCTTCGGCCACCTCTCGCGGCTTCCCGTTCGCGACAACCGAAAGCGTCATCAGATCTCGGCCATCTCCGCGCGCATCGCGGCATCCCAGTCCTTCCATACCGGCTCGTACCCCAGGGCACGCAGTGCATCTGCGACCTCCTGGGGCGCGCGTGTGTCGTCGACCTCGAACTGACCCTCTGCCTCACCGGGCTCGGTGTATCCGCCCGGATCGGTGTGCGAGCCCGCGCTCGTGTGCGTAACGCCTAGCGGCACCAGCGCGTCGCGGAAGCCCGGCGCTTCACGGGTGCTCATCACGATCCCGGTGTCGGGCAGCACCAATCGCAAAGCGCATATGAGTTGGGCGAGCTCGGTGTCCGCGACAGGGTGCTCGGGCGAATATCCGCTGGCGCTCGGCCGGATACGCGGCACGCTGACCGCGAGCTCCTGCCGCCACGCCACCTTCAGCAGATGCAATGCGTGCGCCGCGAGCGCGACGGCGTCTTCTCGCCACGGCTCGTGCAGCCCGAGCAACGCGCCGATGCCGAGCCGGCGGATGCCGGCGCGGGCGGCCCGCTCGGGCCCGCCCAACCGGAACTCGTAGTCGCGCTTCTTCCCGGCGACGTGGAAGCGCGCGTAGGAATCGGGGTCGTACGTCTCTTGGTAGATCACGACGCCGTCCACGCCGGCGGCGGCCAGCCTTCGGTACTCGTCCTCGTTCCAGACCTGGACCTCGAGCGAGATCTGCGGGAACAGCGCCCGCAACGCGGCCACGTGCTCGCAGAGGAAGTCGACGCCTGTCAGCTTCTGGTGCTCGCCGGTGAGCAGCAGCACGTGCCGGTAGCCGCGCGCGCGCAGGAACTCCCCTTCGCGCAGGGACTGCGCGACCGACAGCGTCTTGCGCGCGATCGGCAAGCCCTTCGCGAAGCCGCAGTAGGTGCACGTCGTCAGGCACTCGTTGGACAGGTACAGCGGCGCGTACATGTGCACCGTGCGCCCGAAGCGCCGAAGCGTGAGCGCGTGCGATGCGCGCGCCAGCTGTTCGATCCGAGCAGCCGCAACCGGCCCGATCAGCGCGGCGAAGTCTTCGAGATCTCGAGAACCAGCAGGTTTGGCCAAAGCGCGAGAGACATCCAGATCGGTGGCGCGCATCGCGAACGCGCCCAGCTCCCGTACGGGTGTGCGTTCAAGGATCTCCGCGAAGGTCACTGTGGATCCAGGAAGCCGGTGAGCGGCGACGACGCCTCGGCCTCATCGTGCATCGGTGCCAGCCCCGCCTCGAAGGCGCGCCGCCCTGCGTCGACCGCATCGCGGAACGCGCGCGCCATCTCGGCCGGGTCGCGCGCGACGGCGATCGCCGTGTTGACCAAGACGGCGTCGACGCCCATCTCCATCGCGGCGGCCGCGTGCGACGGCGCACCCAGTCCGGCGTCGACCACCACCGGTACAGAGGCCTGCTCGACGATGATCTTGATCGCGTCGCGCGTGCGCAGACCTTGGTTGGATCCGATCCATGATCCGAGCGGCATCACGGTTGCGCACCCGGCTTCTTCCAAGTGCTTGCAGAGCACCGGATCGGCGCTGCAATACGGCAAGACGGTGAAACCGTCGGCCACAAGCTGCTCGGCCGCTTTCAACGTTTCGACGGGATCCGGCAACAGGTAGCGCGGGTCCGGCGTCACCTCCAGCTTCACCCAATCGGGGAGCCCCATCGCGCGCGCGAGCCGCGCCAACCGCACCGCCTCCGCCGCGTCGATCGCGCCGGACGTGTTCGGCAGCAACAGGTACCGGTCGCGGTCGATGAACTCGAGGATGTCGGGGCCGCCGCTGGCGTCGAGATCGACGCGGCGCAAGGCGACGGTGACGAGCTCGGTTCCGCTCGCGTCCAATGCCGCGCGCATCGCGTCGCCGCTCGCGAACTTCCCGGTGCCGACGATGAGGCGGGACGCGAACGCGCGCCCCGCGATCTCGAGCTTGCCGTTCATCGCTCCCTCCGCCCGCATTACCGGGATCAGGTTCGCGGGTCGCCGCCGCGATCTGGCGGCCTCTCAGCCCGGTTGCCCGAGCTCCCCGTGCGCATCAATCCTACCCCGCCGCCGTCAGGACGTTCCCGCGAGCAGGTTGACCTGATGGAGCATGTCCTCCGCCCGGTCCATCTCTTGCACGACGAAGGCGATGTCCTGCGGCCCGCGCGCGTCGTATTTGGGGAACAGGAACTGATTGAGCTCTTCATTTGCGCCTATTTGCAGGCTGTTCGCGCTCATGTACTCCCCTATGGCATGCTCCCAGGTGAAGAGCACATGCTGCTCGTCCACATTCCAATGAACCCAATACGTCAACCAATCGCTTACTTGTCGCGCGTACTGGATGATTCCGGTCCCGCGGTCCTGCGTCAGCCGGAATCCGAGCGCGATCAGGTCGGATTCGAACTCCTCGGCGGTGGTCATCTAGGACCGGAGTCTATCTCCGGTGCTGGAAGGGCTTCCTGCTTGCATTTCCCCTCGACATACCGGCCGTACACTTTCCCGAGATGAGCGCTTCCCCGGACCGGATGGTCGCCGGGCTTATCGGTGACCGTTACGAGATAACCGGCCTTATCGCCTCCGGCGGTATGGGCGCCGTCTATCGTGCGCGCGACAAAGTCCTGGACCGCACCGTCGCGGTGAAGGTGTTGAAGAACGGAGGCGACGACCCCGAGTTCGTCGCGAAGTTCAAAGCGGAAGCCACGAACGCCGCGCGCCTGTCGCATCCCAACATCGTCCAGGTCTTCGACTTCGGCTACGAGAACGGCCAGCCGTACATGGCGATGGAGTTCGTCGACGGCCAGAACCTGCGCGAGATCCTCTCCGCGCGCCACGTGCTCCGGCCCGACGTGGCCGCGCGCATCGCGCTGCAGGTCGCGTCTGCGCTCGAGCATGCCCGCCGCAACGGCCTGATGCACCGAGACATCAAGCCCGAGAACATCCTCATCACGACCGACGGCGTCGTGAAGGTCGCAGACTTCGGCCTGTCGCGCGCGCTGGCCGAGTCGCGCGCGACGCAAGCCAACGTGCTGATGGGCACGGCCGCCTATCTCGCGCCCGAGCAGGTCCAAGGCGAGACCGTCGACCACCGCGCCGACATCTACTCGCTGGGGATCGTGCTGTTCGAGATGCTGACGGGGAAGCTGCCGTTCGGCGGCGACTCCCCCGTCGTCGTCGCGTACAAGCGCGTCGCTGAGGACGTGCCTTCGGCGATGAGCATCAACCCCGGCGTTCCGCGCGAGCTCGACGTGATCGTCGCGCGCGCGACGGGTCGAGCAGCCTCGTCCCGATTCGCGACGGCCGGCCAGATGGTGGAAGCGCTGCGCGAGCAGGCGCCGCGGTCGGACACCGGAGACATCGGCGGCCTGGTGCACCACACGCAAGCGATCCCGATCGTGGGCCAAGAGACGATCGCGGTGCAGCGGCGCGGCGGTGGGGCCGAAGGACCGGCGAGACGTTCAAAACAGAAGAGAGACCTGCGCCGCCCGCGCTGGCTGGCCCTCCTTCTGCTGCTGTCCGTCATCGCGGCAACGATCTACGTCATCGCCGTTGACTGCGCGCGGGTTCAAGATCTCGACACAAAACCAGTTCAACGCGACGGTCACGGCCGGAAACGTGATCTGCCAGGTGCCGCGAGAGGGGGCCAAGGCGGCCAAAGGATCGACGATCACGCTCTACATCTCCAACGGACCCGTCACGGTCACCGTCCCCCGCGTGAAGCTCATGTTGTTCAGTTACGCCCAGCAGCAACTCACAGCGGCCGGTTTCAAGGTCATGAAGGTCGATGCCTTCAGCGACACGGTGAGGAAGGGCCGCGTCATCGATCAAGACCCGAGCGCGGACGCCATCGTCCCCAAGGGAACGACGATCACACTGACCGTCTCGACCGGTCCAAATCTCGTCGCGGTTCCCGACGTCACCAAGAAGTCTCAGGCCGACGCGACGAATGCGCTGGAGACAGCCGGGTTCGTCGTCTCCGTGAAGCAAACGATGAGCGAGAGGGTGCCGAAGGGCAACGTGATCTCGCAGAGTCCGAACGCGGGGACCAAACTGGCCAATGGATCGACGGTCACGCTGACCGTTAGCACCGGGCCGCCTCCCGTCAAGGTTCCCAACCTCTTGTGCATGACGCGCAAGCAGGCCCAGGACGCGCTCAACCACGCAGGGTTGAAAGGGAACTTCCAAGGGCTCTCGGGCGACACGAAGCGGGTCGTTGACCAAGATCCGGTCGCCGGCGCCGACGTGCCCAAAGGTTCCACGGTCAACGTCGTGATGGGGTACGGCACGACCTGCTGACCCGCGTGTAGCCTCCACCGGAGTGCGCGCGCGCAACAGCCTCGAACGCTATCGCTGGGAGCTTGCTCTTATCGGCGTTGCCGTCATCTGGGGCGCCACGTTCACGGTCGTGAAAGATGCGGTCGCGCGCATGCCACCCTTCCTGTTCATCGGGATCCGCTTCGCTCTGGCCACAGGGGTGCTCGCGATCATCGGCGCCTTCCGAGGTCTCACGAAGCGCGAGCTCCAGCTCGGCGCGATCACCGGCTTCGCCCTCTTCGCCGGCTACGCGTTCCAGACGGTCGGGCTGCAGTACACGACCGCGTCGAACGCCGGGTTCATCACCGGCATGTTCGTCGTCTTCACGCCGGTGATCGGCACGATCGTCTTCCGCCGGCTCCCGTCGAACGCGGCCGGCCTCGGCGTGGTCCTGGCGACGGGGGGGCTCGTCCTGCTTGCCATGCCGTCGGGCTTCCATCTGCGCAAGGGTGACGCGCTCGAAGTCATGACGGCAATCACGTTCGCCGTCCATATCCTTTTGATCGCGCGGTTGGGAAAGGACATCCCGGCGTTGCGCTTCACCGCCGTCCAGATCGCCACAGCGGCCCTCTTGGCACTCGCGTGGACCGCCGTCGGCGAGCACAACCTCGGGCATCCCGACGCCGGCACATGGTTCGGCATCGTTCTCACCGGCATCTTGGCCACGGCGCTCGCGTTCTTAGTGCAGACGCGCGCGCAGAAGGAGATCCCCCCCACGCGTACGGCCGTGATCCTGACGGCGGAGCCGGTGTTCGCGGGGATCTTCGGGTATCTGGTCGCGGACGACCGTTTGGGCGCGCGCGGATACGCCGGTGCGGTGTTGATCGTGGCGGGGATCTTGGTTGCGGAGCTGTTCGCTCCGAGCGAAGAGGTGGTGTAGCGCTTAGCGCGCGCGACGCACGCGGCGGCGGGCCGCGAGGTCGAGCAGGATGCCGAGGAAGCGCATCTCAGTTGCTCCAGGAGGTCAGCGGGCCGGCTTCCCACGCGAAGCCGATGTCGTACAGCGCAGCCATGACGAGCGGCGTGAGGTTGGCCAGCTCGGCGCCGCTTCCCGGCATCGGGTGGGTGCCGGAGTCTGCGACGGTGGTCCAGAGGAGGCCGATCGCGTCGATGCCCGGGTAGGTTCCCTCGCTCGGAGCGTAAGCCTCTCCGGAGTATCCGACCTTGCCCCACAGGGCCCTGGTCCCGAGAACCTGATCCGTGTTGTCCATCGAACCGATCTCCCTCGTCTCTCCCTTACAACGACTGACTCGGCGCTCAAGACTCATCTAGTAATGGAGCACCGTGACCATCTTTAGGGATGACTAACCGAGGCTAGCCCGTGGGTTGAACCTCCCACGACGTCCATTCGGGCATTCTTTGAGCAGGCTTTTCGCGGCGACCGCATTGACACGCCGGAATGGCCCCCCTACCATTCCGCCCACGATGAAGCGGTATTTCTGGTTCTTCGGCACCTCCGGCCACCCGGGGGCCTTCGCTCTGTAAGGAGCAGGCCGCAGAACCGAAGCCCCGGGTGAGGACCCCGGGGCCTTTTGCTTGTAAGGGTCGGAACAGATAAGGAGAACGCCATGGTCGTGGTGATGAGCCCGAACGCGAGCGAGGAAGATATCGCGCGCGTCGTCGAGATAGTCGAGGACGCCGGTGGCGATGCCTTCGTCTCGCGCGGCAAGCACCGCACGATCATCGGCCTGGTCGGCGATACCGAGCGCTTCATGGCGCTGCCGATCCCCGGCATGTCGGGCGTCGAGAGCGTCATGCGCATCGGCAAGCCGTACAAGCTCGTCGCGCGCGAGTCCCGTCCCGAGGCGACCGAGATCCAGGTCGGCGACGTCATCGTCGGGCGCGACTCGTTCGTCGTCATCGCCGGGCCCTGCGCGATCGAAACGGAGGAGCAGGCGATGGCGTCCGCGCGCGCCGCGAAAGCGGCAGGCGCGCACATCCTTCGTGGCGACGCGTACAAGCACCGCACGTCGCCGTACGCGTTCCAAGGCCTGGCGAAGCGCGGCCTCGAGATCCTCGCGCAGATGCGCGCGGAGACCGGCATGCCGACCGTCACGGAGGTCCTTCAAACGACCGACGTCGAGCTGGTCGCGAGCTACTCGGACGTGTTGCGTATCGGCGCGCGCAACATGCAGAACTTCGAGCTGCTGAAAGAGGTCGGGAAGCTGCACAAGCCGGTGATGCTGAAACGCGGGCTCTCCTCCACGATCGAAGAGTGGCTGATGGCCGCCGAGTACATCGCGAACCAGGGCAACGAAGAGATCATCCTGTGCGAGCGCGGCATCCGGACCTACGAGCCGATGACGCGCAACACGCTCGACATCTCATCGGTGCCGCTGGTCCACTCCCTGTCACACCTGCCGATCATCGTGGACCCGTCGCACTCGGGCGGGAAGCGTGAGCTCGTCGGGCCGCTCGCGCGCGCGGCCGTGGCCGTGGGCGCCGACGGGATCATGGTCGACGTGCACCCGCGGCCGGAGGCGGCGCTGTGCGACGGGCCACAGGCGATCACGACCGAAGAGGTTGCGGAGC
>VAYV01000068.1 GCA_005883175.1 Actinomycetota bacterium | reverse complement strand
GTCGAGCTCGAACCGATGGAAGCGAACGAGCAGCCGCTGGCCGGGGTTGACGTGATTGCTGTACCAAACCGCGTTGCCCGCACACCATTCGCACACGATCACGTCCGCGCGCGCCACCAGGTCCCTCGACACGTCTTCGTCGTGCGCGAGCACGCCTTTCCAGCGGTCTTCTTCGACGGCGACCCCGTCGAGCGCCTTGAAGTGGTTCTCGATCGCGGTGAAGAACTTCATGTCGTGCCCGGCGACGAGCAGCCGCAACGGCTGCTCACCGACCGCGACGTGCGGTGGGACGGCACGATCCAGGTAGGGCCGCAGCCGCTCGAATACCGCCGGATACGTATAGGCCCTGGACGCGGTCAAACAGGTCCGAGACGCGCGCGCGTACCGCTCGTCATCATCGAGGGCAACGCGCAAGGCCCGTTCGGCTTCGTCGAGCGTGTTGGCGAACAGCGGGTAGTCGTGACCGAGCAGCGACTCGTGCATCGGGTTCCGGTTCAGCAAGACGGGGACGCCGGCCGATCCGTACTCCAAAACCTTCGTCGAAAGCTCAAGCGACCGATCCATCCGAGCATCCCTGTAGGACAATGCGATGTCGCACGATGAAACGATCTCTGCCGTGCGCGCGCGGCTGACCCCGCCGTGCCAGATCAGCCCCGGCGTCCCGTTGAGCGCTTGCGTTACCGCCTCGTAGTAACCGGGCTTCTCGCGCGTGTGGATCTTGTCGCCCACAACATGGAACTCGAGGTCGGGCATATCGGCGTGTAGACGCGTGAACACCTCGACCATCTCGAGGAAGCCCCACATCGGCGCGAACTTCCCCGCGTAGACGATGCGTCGAGCCGCGGCGCGTGCGCGCGGCTCGGCCTCGACGGGCGGGATCATCGGCGGCAGCAAGATGAGCTTCGGCGCCGCCTCCTTGAATACGCCCTCGATGAATACGCGCAACTCTTCGGTCTGGCACAGGATGTGCTTCGCGGCCTCGACGATGCGCGGGATGTGCTCCTCATCGGCCGCGGTTAGCCGGTCGATCGACTGCGGGATGTCCGTCAAGTAGACCCACATGCGGCCGTGCAGCTGCTTGCTTTTGGACAGGTCCTTCATCAGCGGATAACCGCGAAGGACGATGACGTCGAAGGGCTGCTCGCGATCCAGCTTTTCGATCACCGACCGAAGGACCGGGACCGGAAGCGGCTCGCCGATGCCGGCCAGCTCCGGGCCCGACGCGATCGTTGCGCCTGGGATCGCGTGCAGCGCGTCGGTGATCAGCCCGCGCTCTTCCGGGGCTTTGAGCAGAACCGTCAGGTCGACGCGTTCTCCGACCGCGAGCGTTTCCGCGAGCGACTGCAGCCAGATCGCCGAGCCGTCGATGATGTTGAGGTTCAGGTCCCCGTAGAGCAGGACGCGGATCGGGCGAGCGCTCATCGTGGGAGCGTGAAGAGCCGAACGCCAGCGCGCGCCCACTCCGGAGACGGCGGCCAACCGCGCGCGGCGACGACATCGCGGCGCGCGACGGCGGATGCCGGATCGACCGCTTCGGTGAACGCGAATGCCTCACCGAGGCCGATCACGTCTGCGCGCGCGAACCGCTGCGCGAGAAGCAAGTCGTTCACCGGCGCGGCGTCACCGTCCGCGACCATCGGAACGACCCACCGGCTCCCGGCGACCGCGGCGAGGCCCCGCCACCGGTCGCTCTCGCTCGATGACGGTTCTTGATGGACGACGCGCACGAGCAGCCCTTCCCCCTCGGTGACCTGCTGCGGAGGGACCGGCTCGGGGGTCCCAACCAGGATCTCGGCCACATTGGTTTGGGACGACAGGCGGCGCCCGATCGTTTCCGCATCGCGCGCGTTCGCCGCGAGCACCAGCGCCGCGAACCGCACGTCGAACCCTTCATCGACGGTGAAACCTGCCGTACGCGCGAGCGCTGCAATGCGATGCCGCATCGTGTGCTTGCTCAGCACCGTTCGAAGACCTGCTCCGCGGATCGCCGCTCGGCGTGCATCGTCCGACAGCAGCCCCTCGATCGCCTCCTTCGCCTCTTCGGTCGTGCGAGCGACCGTCACGGCAGCTCCGAGCGCGTCCTTCAACACCGGATTCGGCACCGAAACGACCGCCGCGCCGGACGCGGCCGCCTGCAACACGCGCGCCGGAAGCCCGGCGCCTTCGCCGTTCACGTACACCGCGTGCTTCGCCGGCGCGCGCTCAAGCGCGTGCGGATCGACGAACGTGACGGCCGCGTTCTCCGGCCCATCGCTGCCCTCGCCCGCATAGATCGTCAGACCGAACGTCTGCGCAGCGCCCAGCAGCTGCTCGAACGCCTCCGTCGTTTCGGATGGCGGCAGGATCGTGCACGTGTCCGACGCGAGTGCGGCGCCGATCGGCGAGCTCACGGCCGGCTGCGCGCCCGGCGGCACCACGAGGACCGTCGCCGCGCGCAGCTCTCCGCTCCGCTGCAACCGCAACGCGGCGTTCGGCTCGGTCGCGACGACGTGATCGAAGAGCGCCGCCGCTTCCGAGAAGCGTTCGACGGACCCGATGGGCCCGGTGAACCAGAAGACGGTCGGAGTGCCGTTGGCGCGGCACCAGTCGATCAGCTCGCGCAGGTCTTGCAACCCAGCCGCGTCGGCGTGCGGCGCGCTGCCGATCCGGTACTCCCAGGACCCGTCGTTGCCGCGTTCCGCGGATTCGACGAGCAGCAAGTGCGGACGCCGCCCTTCGAGGTTGGCTTGCCAATTGTCGGGCCGGAACGTGATCAGGTTGCAGTCCGGCTCGAGCGCGCGCGAGAGCTCATCGTCAAAGATCCCGGCGATCCAAAGGTCTTCTGGGATTCGAGGCTCCGCACTCACGCCGGCGAGCCACTGGCGAGCCGTCGTTGCCGATGACGTGCGCGCGCCGCGGCCGAGGCGTCCGCGCCTGGTGCGGAACCCGGCGAGCGTCTTCACCGCCCAGATCGGATGCCGCAGCGCGAACAGCACGTTCCGCCGGTTCTTCAGTGCAAGACCGAGACGCCACCATCGCGACTCGCGGACCAAGCGTTCCGATGCGCGCGCAGACTCCAGCTCCCGGCGCGTCGCAGCCAGCTGATCTTGAAGGTCGCGATTCGCCAACTGGAGCTGGTCGATCTCAGAAACGGGTTCGCCGGTTCCGGCGACGCTGTTCTCGATTTCGTCCATGTGATTGAACTCTCCCGCCGCCGGCGCAGCAGCACCATGCGCGCAGAAGGCTTGCCGCGCATTATAGTCGCGCGCGATGGGTGCACTCGACACGCCTGCTCGTCGTGGGTAGAACGTTCCGCCGCCTGGCAAACGCGGCGTCGCATCCGGTGCAGGCGACCCGGTACGTCTCGCGGAAGTTGCGCGCGCCCGCGCGATCGAAGCCCTCTCCGCCACCGGCTCCTGCATCACCGCGCCGGGACTCGATGCAGATCTTCGCGCAGATACAAGACGCGCTGAACGACCGCATGCTCGGACGAAGCAAGGGATCGATCGACCTCGGTTTGCGCTTCCCCGACGCCCCCTCTGGAGCGTTCGGTGCGGCGATCTCGCGAGAGCCCGGACAGCGCGACTGGACCGAGATGATCAAGGGTCTCGACGTGCCACGCGGCGGCCGCATGCTCGACTTCGGGTGCGGCGCGTCCGACCGGCGGTCGCTCGCCCCCCCACTAGGTCTGACGTGGTTCGGTTTAGACGTTCCCTTCTCCATGGAGTCGACCGCGCGCGAGGACCGCTCCGTCGTGACGTTCTACGGCGGCGTTTCCGTCCCCTTCGCGGATGGGAGCTTCGACCTCGTCGTGTCGATCCAGGTCTTCGAGCACGTGCCGGAGCCCCACACCACCTTCGCGGAGATCGCGCGCATCGTGCGCCCCGGGGGATACCTGCTCGGGTCGACCTCGTTCAACGAG
>VAYV01000067.1 GCA_005883175.1 Actinomycetota bacterium | reverse complement strand
CATCGGCGGTGCGCGCGTTCGTCGAAGGGTTCCTGCTCGCGTCGTACCGGTACCTCCGATATCGGTCCGAGCAGAACAGCCGGCCCAACCGCGTCGAGTCCGTGGTCCTTCTGCCGGGGAAGGGTTGGGAACCGAGAGCGATCAAGAACGCGATGGATCATGCGGCGGCGGTGGCCGAGGGCACGAACCTCGCGCGCGACCTGACGAACACGCCGGCCGGCGACAAGAGCCCCGAGTCGCTCGCGCAAGAGGCGCGCAAGATCGCGCGCAACGGCTTGAAGGTGAAGGTGCTGAACGAGAAGGAGCTCGCCGCGAAAGGGTTCGGCGGGATCCTCGGCGTGGGGCGGGGCAGCCCGAAGCCACCGCGCCTGATCGAGCTTCGGTACGAGCCGCCCGGTGCGAAACGCACGATCGCGTTCGTCGGCAAAGGCATCACGTTCGACTCCGGCGGCCTGAACCTGAAGCCGACCGACAGCGGCATCGACTGGATGAAGATGGACATGGGCGGCGCCGGCGCCGTCCTCGGTGCGATGCACGCGATCGCCAAGCTGAAGCCAAAAGTTGCGGTGCACGCGTACGTCGCGACGTCCGAGAACATGCCGGACGGCAATGCGTTGCATCCGGGCGACGTGATCACGCAGTACGGCGGCAAGACGGTCGAGATCGGCAACACCGACGCCGAAGGACGGCTCGTCATGGCCGACGCGATCGTCTACGCGCGGGAGCGCGGCGCCGATGTGGTGCTCGATATCGCGACGCTGACGGGCGCGATGATGATCGCGCTCGGGCACTACATGTTCGGCGTTATCGGGGAGCCGCGTTCGGAAGTGCAGAAGGTGTTGGATGCGGCCGAGCGTGCTGGTGAGCCGGCGTGGGAGCTTCCCCTGAACCGCGAGTACCTCCACGTCATGAAGAGCGATATCGCCGACCTTCGCAACGTTGCGAGCAAGAACCTCGGCGGGGGAGCGATCACCGCGGCGCTGTTCCTGAAGGAGTTCGCCGGCGACACGCCGTGGGTGCACATCGACATCGCAGGGCCGGCGAAGTCCGACGAGGATCACTACGAGAACCCCAAGTGGGCGACCGGCTCCGGTGTGCGGACCCTGGTGGAATACGCGCTGGGTCAGTAACTAGTCGATGGCGATCTTCACGACGCCGTCGGTTACTTCGACCTTATACGGCGTCAGCCCGATGTCTGGGTCCATCACATTGCGCCCCGTCGTCACGTCGTACTGAAACCCGTGCCACGGGCACGTCACGATCGTGCCTTCGAGGTCGCCTTCACCGACCGGTCCGCCGCGGTGCAAGCACGTCCCGTCCATCGCGTAGAACGTCCCGTCCACGTTAAACAACGCGATCACGTGATCGCCCAGCAGCAGTTGTTTGCCCGTCCCGGGCGGGATCTCCTCGGCGCGCGCAACCGCTTCGAAGTCGCTCACCGCAGGAATCGCTCGCGATCGACCACCGCGCGCCGGTGCGTCGCGCGCCCGATGGGCGTGTCGCCGTCGTATGCCTCGCACTCGAACGTGAGCGCGCGCCCTTCGACCGCGGTCAGCGTGGCGAGCGCACGCACCTCGGCACCGACGCGTGACGGCGCAAGGTGGTCCAGCTCGACGTGGACGCCGACGCTCGTTGCGCCGTCGGGCAGCGCGCCGCGAACGGCCGTGACGGCCGCTTCTTCGATCAGCGCCAGCAACGCAGGTGTCCCGAACACGGGAACGTCGCCCGAGCCGAGCCGCACGGCGGTCATGTCTTCGGTCACGACGCGCCGCGCTTCGCCGGTCAGGCCCGCCGAAAGCGAGGTATCAGGCATAGCTTTATGATGCGGGGCGCGCGCGCCCGAGTCGAACTGCGCGCCCTACGGATGAAGCACACCCTCGGTGGACCCGCGATCGTGCTCGCCCTCGTGCTGGGCGAGGCGGCCGTCGGCGGTTTGGCCGTCCTGTGGCTCAGTGACGCATGGGGCCGCACGCGCATGGGCTTCTTCAAGCTGATCGGCGCCGTGCTGGCGTCGTTCGCGATCCTCGCCTGGCTCGCCGCGCGCGCGCCGCTCCTCAACGGCCCTGCCACGACGGCCGCGCGCGCAGGTGTCGCGCTTCTCATGAGCTTCGCGATCGCGACGGTCGTCTGGCAGGTGCTGTTGTGGGCCGGCAGGCTCAAAGCCAGCAGGATCGTCGGCATCGCTGCCGTTCCGATCGGCATCGCCGCGCTGGTGACGATCGCGTTCGACCCCGCGGCGGCGAGCAAGCCCGCGAGCGCCGCGTTCCAGCTGCTCGCCGGGGCGCTCTTCGCCGGCGCGGTGACCGACGGCTTGCTTCTAGGTCACTGGTACCTCGTCGAGCGCAAGCTCACACGCGCGCCGCTGGCGCGCATGAACACCCTGTTCCTGGCCGGCTGCGGCGTCGCGATCGTGGGCGCGATACTCGGCCGCCACCCGGGGGAAGCGACCGCACAGCTCTCGCCGCTTCTGGGTGCGGGTGCCCTCGCGGCGTACCTCGCGGTCGGCCTCGCGGCCCTCTGCGTGATGATCGGCCTCTTCATCCGCGCGCTCGTGAAAGAGGACTCGATCCAGGCTGCGACCGGCCTCTTCTACCTCGCCGTCATCCTCGCGCTCGCCGCCGAATTCGCAGCCAAGGTTCGGTTTTTCTAAGACCCCACGCGTCCGCTTGGGGCCGGCCGTAGAATCCACGGGCATGACCGACGAGGCCCCCAAAGAGTCGACGGCAACCGAAGAGATCCCGCTCCGCGACGACGGCACCCGCCCCGATCCGCGCCCGAAGTCGCCGTGGTTCGAGCAGCCCTCCAACGCGCCCACGACGGAGATCCCGGCGACCGACATCTTCGCGCAGCCTGCCTTCGGTCATCCGTCGCGACGCTGGAACCTCGACGACCATCAACGCTCCATCTGGCGAGCAGCCCTCGCCTGGCTCATCGCTGCGATGCTCGGCGCGGGGATCGGTTCGTACGCGATGTATCAGGCGCTCGGCGGCACGTCCGTGAGCGGCAGCGTGAAAGTGGTGAGCGCGCCTCCGACGTCGGGCAACGGCCCCATCCCCGACAACCAAGCCGCAGCCGTCGCCAAAGAGGTTCTCCCCAGCATCGTCGAGATCGATGTATCCGGCCCGGCGGAGCAAGGCCTCGGGTCCGGGATCATCTACACGGCCAACGGCTACATCATCACGAACGATCACGTCATCTCGGGAGCCGAC
>VAYV01000084.1 GCA_005883175.1 Actinomycetota bacterium | reverse complement strand
GGTCATGGGAGCCAAGAGGCTACGGGTGGGCGGCTGCGGCGGCAACACGCGCGCTCGCTAGGATGACACGCGATGACGAACCGTCTCGCAGGCGAAACGAGCCCCTACCTCCTGCAGCACGCGAACAATCCCGTCGACTGGTACCCCTGGGGCGACGAGGCGCTCGCGCGCGCGCGCGCCGAGGACAAGCCGATCTTGCTCTCGATCGGGTACGCGGCGTGCCACTGGTGTCACGTGATGGAGCACGAGTCCTTCGAAGACGCCGAAACCGCACGCCTCATGAACGACTGGTTCGTCTCGATCAAGGTCGACCGCGAGGAGCGGCCCGATATCGACTCCATCTACATGACCGCGGTGCAAGCGATGACCGGTCACGGCGGCTGGGCGACGACGATGTTCCTCACGCCGGACGGGAAGCCGTTCTACGGCGGGACCTATTACCCTCCCGAGCCGCGTCACGGGATGCCGGCGTTCCGCCAGGTGCTCGAAGGCGTCCACGACGCCTGGGTAAACAAGCGCGACGACGTCGAGCAGCAGGGGGCCGGGCTCATCGAGTACGTCGCGCGCTCGTCGCAGCTGCGCGCGCAGCCGGGGACGCTCGACGAGGCGATCCTCACGCGCGCGGCCGACCTGATGCTGCAAACCGTCGACGACGAGTGGGGCGGCTTCGGCAACGGCATGAAGTTCCCACAGGCGCCGAACCTCGAGTTCCTGCTGCGCGCGGCCGTGCGCGGTGATGAGCGCGCGCGCGACGCGGTGACGCTGACGCTCGACAAGATGGCGCGCGGCGGCATCTTCGACCACGTCGGGGGCGGCTTCCATCGTTACGCGGTCGACCGCACGGGCTCCACGCTGTATCGATCAATCGCGCAGAACACCGGCGAATACCTCCTGCGCGAGATGCAGCAACCTGAGGGCGGCTTCTCGTCCAGCCAGGACGCCGACTCCGAGGGCGTCGAAGGCAAGTACTACGTCTGGCCCTACGAAGAGATCATCGCGGTCGCCGGCGACGACGTGCCGATGGCGATCGCCGCGTTCGCGCTCAGCGGCACCGGCAACTGGGAAGGCACGAACGTCCTGTGGCGCCCGCATCCCGACGAAGAGGTCGCCGCCGACGTCGGTGTTCCCGTCGAGCAGCTGCGCGCGGCCGTCGATCGCGTGCGCGCGCGCTTGCTCGAGGCGCGCGCGAAGCGCGTGCCACCGGCAACCGACGACAAGGTGCTCGCGTCGTGGAACGGGCTGGCGATCGCCGCGATGGCCGAGGCCGGGCGGGTGCTGGGACGTGAGGACTTCGTCCAGGCTGCACACCGCGCGGCCGCATTCGCGATCGAAAACCTGGTCGACACGAACGGGCGCGTCCTGCGCTCGTGGCGCGCGGGCAAGACGAGCGGCCCGGGGTTCCTCGACGACTACGCGATGCTCGGCGACGGCCTCCTGACCTTGTACGAGACGACGTTCGAGCCACGGTGGTGGGACGAGGCGATGCGGCTCGGCCGCGAGACCGTTCGCCTGTTCGCCGACGAGCGCGGCGGGTTCTTCGACACGGGCTCGGACGTCTCGCAGATCGTCGTCCGCCCGAAGGACCTGTTCGACAACGCCGTCCCGTCGGGGAACTCGTCGGCGAACGACCTTCTGCTGCGCCTCGCCGCCCTCTCGGGGGACGGCAGCTTGGACGAGGCGGCGCAGGGCTTCCTGCGCCTGATCGCTCCGGCGCTCGAACAGGCGCCGGGCGGCTTCGGAAACGCCCTGAGCGCCGCCGACCGGGCCGTCGGGGGCTCGATCGAGGTCGCGGTCGTGGGGGACCAGACGGCTGCTCGACCGCTGTTAGAGGCCGCGTGGCGCCCGTACGTGCCCAACCGCGTCCTGGCGGCCGGGCCCGTAGGGACGGCCGATCCCGCGGTCCTGGCGGGCCGGACACTCGTCGGCGGCGCGGCGGCCGCCTACGTCTGCCGGAACTTCACGTGCGAGCTGCCCGTCACCGATCCGACCGCGCTCGGCGAGCGTCTTCGTCAGCAACTGCGCGTCGCTCACTGAAACCGTCTGCTTCCCGGCCTTCCACTATTGGGATCCTCGTTCCGACCCGAAATCTTCACTCAGCGCTCGTTCGATGATCTCGATAAGGCGTGGCCCCGAACCGGTCGCTTTGATCACACGATCCGCCAGCTGTTCACCGAGCGCGCGTTCCTCTTTCCATCCCGTGACGCGGATATCGTCCTCCGCGATCCCACCTGCGGCAAGGATCCGCGCGCGCGCCTCCTCGAACGGTGCCTCGATCTGATAGACGACGTGCTCCGGATAGTGCTCGTCGACAAGATTCAAGCGGGGCGCGCGCATCATGATGGTTGGGATCACACCACCCGACGGCTGCTCGACCGGCGGCATTCCATAGCGATGGCCGAACAACGAGATGGTCTGGAGGAAGAAGCCTTCATTCAGGAGGCGGTCGAACTCGGCGTCGTCCACGAAACGATGCTCCACCGTGGCCTCGGACTCATCTGCTCGTCGAGGCCGCGTGGTCCAAGAAGGGGTCACCGCGATCCGCCCGCGGGCCTGAAGCTCTCGCATAGCGGCTGACTTGCCGCTGCCCGACGGCCCGATGATCACCAGGAGCTTCATGCAATGAGCCTGTACGCGAGGACGGCACCCAAGCCGGAGAGGAACGCCACAAGCAGACCCAGAGGCTCGGGGGCGAGGGCCGTGCTTCGGAAGGCCTCGCCGCGCACCGTCGCCATTCTCGGCATCTTACGGGCCGGCATCCCAGTCCCCAAGGACGCCTGCTCAGGCCTCTCGTGACTTCGTGAAAACGGTTCTCTGCCTGCCATGACCTGCGTGAATCGCATCCTTCCGGCCACCTCTTTAGTATCGTGCGGCTCGCCGAACAAGGGGCGCGCGGTTCACAAAGGGAATAAGGAGAGGGCGGCCCACGTTGAACGTGGGTTCAACCCCTACAAGGAAGGACGAACACAGACGTGGCGCAAAGCGAGGACGGTCTTCCCCAGTCCGCGGTCGACGATGACCTCGACCTCGACGATGCCGAGCTGCTCGCCGAAGCCGCCGAGAACCTCGAGGTAGAAGAAGAGACCCCCCTTCGGCCCGAAGAGGCCGAGCGGCTGGGCGACCTCGACGCCCTCGGCACCTACCTCCGCGAGATCGGACGCTATCCCCTGCTGACCGCCGCCCAAGAGGTCGAGCTGGCCAAGCGGATCGAGAACGGGGCCAAGGCCGAGAAGAAGCTCCAGAAGGGCGAGAGCATGACGCCCACGAAGCGCCGGCAGCTCGAGGCGCTCCGGCGCGACGGCGCCGCGGCCAAGCACGACATGGTCCAGGCGAACCTCCGATTGGTCGTGTCGATCGCCCGCCGCTACCGCGCCACCGGCATCCCGCTCTTGGACCTGGTCCAGGAAGGCAACATCGGTTTGATGCGCGCGGTCGACAAGTTCGAGTGGCGCAAGGGCTTCAAGTTCTCGACCTACGCAACGTGGTGGATCCGCCAGGCGATCCAGCGAGGCATCGCCGACCGCGGGCGCGCGATCCGGCTCCCGGTCCACGTTCACGAGCTGCTGGTTCGCGTCCGGCGCGCGCGCAGCGAGCTGGAGGCACAGCTCGGCCGTGAAGCGACCGACGAGGAGGTTGCGCGCGCCGCGCGCTTGCCGCTCGCGCGCGTGCGCGAGCTGCGAGGGCTCGCTGCGAACCTGCTGTCGCTCGAGACGCCGGTCGGCGAAGCCGGCGAGGCGACGCTCGGCGAGTTCGTACCCGACGAGGCGGCCAACGTTCAGTTCGAGGACGTCCTCAGTGGGATCGGCCGCGAAGAGCTCGAGAAGGTGCTCGAAACGCTGACCGAGCGTGAGCGCACGATCCTTGCGCTGCGGTTCGGGCTGACCGGCGAAGAGCCGCTGACGCTCGAAGAGGTCGGCAAGCGGTTCGGCCTGACGCGCGAGCGGATCCGGCAGCTCGAAGCGAAGGCGCTGGCGAAGCTGCGCCACCCGTCGCGCAGCGCGGCGCTCCGTACCGAGACCTAATCCCGCGGCGTGGAGAACGGCAGCGCGCGCCGAGTCGTCGCCGTCGTCCTCATCACCACCGCCGTAAGCGGCGCGTTCGTCGCCGGCAGGCTTGCGCGATCGCACGGGAACCCGTCGTGGTTCGCGTTCGCCGGCGACAAGTTCGTGAACGCCGCGCAAGCGCCCCCGTCTCTGTACATCCGGCACGACTCGTACGGCTTCGACGGCGTCGGCTTCTATCGCATCGCGCTCGAGCCGTTCACGAACAAGAAGACCGGATACGGGATCACGTTCGACCTGCCGGCCTTCCGCCTGCAACGGATCGTGTATCCGCTGTTGGTGCGCGCGGTGACCGACAAGGATCCGAAAGCGGTCGCGTGGGGCTTGATCGCGTGGAACCTGGCCGGGATGGTCGGATTGGGGTTCCTCGGCGCGCTGCTCGCGCGCGATTCCGCACGCGATCCGATCTGGGGATTGACGCTTTCTCTCTTACCACCGTTCGCGTTGAGCCTCGGGCTGGATACGGCCGAGATCATCGCCGGTGTCTTCCTTGTCAGCGGTCTTCTCTTCCTGCGACGGCGACGATACGTATGGGCCTCGGCTGCGCTGACCGTCGCGGCGCTGACGCGAGAAACCACCCTCGTGATCTCAATCGCGGGCGTACTCGTGTGGCTCTGGAATCGCGTCCGGCGCAGCGAGAAACAAGACACCGCGCCGTTGTGGACCTTCGTCGTGCCGATGATCGTCCAGGGCGCGTGGGAGATCGTGCTCTGGGCGCGCTGGGGCA
>VAYV01000083.1 GCA_005883175.1 Actinomycetota bacterium | reverse complement strand
ACGAGCGCAGGGGACGCGCGCCCCGTCCGCACGCCGACGAACTCGTCGCGGGTCACTTCGATGGCTTTCGCCATCTTGTCTTCGGCCTGCTTCAGCGCCTTGTCGATCATCCGGTCGCCGCTCCTTCGCTCAGCCGCCCGCGTGCACGAGCGTGCCGATCGGCTCGCCCGAAAGCGCGCGCTTGATGTTCCCTTCTACCTGCATGTCGAACACGACGATCGGCAGCTTGTTGTCCATGCAGAGCGAGATCGCCGTCGCGTCCATGACGCCCAGCTGCTCGTTCAATGCCTGGATGTAGCTCAGCTCGTCGTACCGCTTCGCGTTCGGGTTCTTCTTCGGGTCGGAATCGTAGACGCCGTCTACCTTCGTGGCTTTGAAGATCGCCTCACAGTCCGTCTCCAGCGCGCGCTGGGCCGCCGTGGTGTCGGTAGAGAAGTACGGCGTTCCCATGCCTGCGCCGAAGATCACGATGCGGCCCTTCTCGAGGTGACGCACCGCGCGCCGCGGGATGTACGGCTCGGCGACCTGCGTCATCTGCAACGCCGACTGCACACGCGTCGGCACGTCGATCTTCTCCAACGCATCTTGCAACGCGAGGCAGTTGATGACGGTGCCCAGCATGCCCATGTAGTCCGCGCGCGCGCGGTCCATCCCCTGGGCCTGCGGCGAGGTACCGCGGAAGATGTTGCCGCCGCCCACGACGACGGCGATCTGGATCCCGAGGTCGCGCGCGCCCCGCAGCTCTTGTGCGAGGCCGTGCACCACCCCGGGATCGATGTTGTAGCCCTTGGCAGGGTCGGCGAGCATCTCCCCCGATAGCTTGAGTAATACCCGCCGGTACCGCTGCCGTTGGGTCATCAGGCGCCGACCTTGAAGTAGGCGAACCGACGAACCTTCACCGGTTCCTTCAGCTCCGACGACGCCTCGTCGAGCATGTGACCGATCGTCTTCGAGTCATCGCGTATCCACTTCTGATCGAACAGGCACACGTCCGCATAGAACGCCTCGAGCTTGCCCTCGACGATCTTGGGGATGATCTTCTCGGGCTTGCCCTCCGCCTGCGCCTGCTTCACGTAGATCTCGCGTTCGCGATCCACCTCGGCGTCCGGAACTTCGTCCCGCGTCAGGTATACGGGGCGAGCGTGCGAGATGTGCATGCAGATCTGCTTCGCGAGGTCGCGGAACCGCTCGGTCTTCGCGACGAAGTCGGTCGCGCAGTTGAGCTCGATCATCACCCCGAGCTTCGCGGGCATATGCGGGTCCGGCTTGTGAAGGTACGCCTCGACGACGCCCTCTTCGGCGGCTCGCTGCCCGTACTTCTTCGCGCTGGCAAGGCCGCGTTCGCGCAGCAGGTCCTTTGCCTTCTCGGCGTCGCCGTCGGTGTCCTGCAGCGCCTTCTTCACGTCCATCATGCCGGCGCCGGTCGCCTCTCTGAGCGCCTTGACGTCGGCCGCCTTGATCTCTGCCACAGTCGTTTCCTTCTCCTCGTCGATGGGTTGGAAGCGTCCTAACGCATCCGCTTGCGCTCTTCTTCCTCGATCTCCTTGCGGCGCCGCTCTTCCTCCTCCTCTGCGAGCAGCTGGAGCTCCCACTCCGCCAGGGGCTCGGCTTCCTGAGCAGGCGTCGGGGCGACGCTCGCGGACTTCACGATGTCGGGGTTCCGGGAGCCCAAACCCTCCGCAACGGCGTCCGCGATGATCCGTGTAAGGAGCGCCCCCGCCCGTATCGCGTCGTCGTTCCCCGGGATCGCGTAGTCCACCTCGTCGGGGTCACAGTTCGTATCGATGATCGCGACGACGGGGATCTCGACCTTCCGGGCTTCTTTGACCGCGATGTGCTCCTTGCGGGTATCGACGACCCAGATCGCGCTCGGCAGACGGGTCATGTCCCGGATCCCGCCGAGGTTCTTCTCGAGGGTCTCCTTCTCTTTCCGGAGCTTGAGCACTTCCTTCTTCGGAAGCACGTCGAATGTGCCGGTCGTCTCCATAGCTTCGAGCTCGCGGAGCCGCGCGAGGCGCTTCGAGATCGTCGAGAAGTTCGTCAGCATGCCGCCCAGCCAGCGCTGGTTCACATAGGGCATCCGGACTCGCTTCGCCTCCTGCTCGATCGGCTCCTGAGCCTGCTTCTTCGTGCCGACGAACAGGATCGACCCGCCGAACGCGACCGTGTCGCGCACGAACGCGTAGGCCTGTTCTATCCCGACGACCGTCTTCTCGAGGTCGATGATGTAGATGCCGTTGCGCTCGCCGAAGATGAACCGCTTCATCTTGGGGTTCCAGCGCCGGGTCTGGTGGCCGAAGTGGACCCCGGCCTCCAGCAGCTGCTTCATGGTTACGACAGACGCCATGCGTCCTCCTCCGGTTTTTCCGCTGCCTGCGTCTTGTCGGAACCGCCGCCCCCTGCGGGGACCGTGGCGAACCGATCGGCAGGCATGTGTATTTGCCCTCTTCAGGGCCCGAGCATCGTATCAGCCGCGCGCGCGGCTCAACAACGGAATGCTCAGGGTATGGGTGCCAGCCAGATCACGCGCCAGATGTTCCGTCGGATCGATGCCAGCAGGAACGGCTCCGGGTCCAGGTAGTCGGCGCCGGACTTCAGGCCGAAATGAAGGTTCGGCTGCTCGCCCGCCGCGCCCGGACCCGACTTCGCGATCGGCTGTCCCTGCGCGACCGCTTGCCCCTTCTTCACCAGGACCGCGCTCAGGAACGAGTACGTCGTGCGCAAACCGCCCGAGTGATCGATCGACACGGAGAGGCTCCCGCCCACTTGTCCCGCGAAGGAGACCGTGCCGGCGGCCGCGGCAACCACCCTCGTTCCGATCGGAGCCCCGAAGTCGATACCCCGGTGGCCGGCGGCGTACGGCGTCGGCGGCTGCTCGAAGTGACGTGTGATAGGCCCGGCAACGGGCTGGACGAGATCAAGGGATACGCCGCGCGCACCGGGCCCGGCCAGGAACGAAAGCAACGCGAGACACAGAAGCGCTCTCCGCATGAGTGAACGCTAGAACGGCGATCTCTGAGCACAAAGAATGGGCGGAAACGGAGGGAACGGCTACTCGCTGATCTCCGCGTTCATCTTGTTGCGCAGCTCGAGAACCGCTTTCGTGTGCATCTGGCACACACGAGACTCCGTAACGCCGAGCACACTGCCGATCTCTGCGAGCGTGAGGCCCTCGTAGTAGTACAGCGTGATCACAAGCCGCTCGCGCTCGGGAAGGATGTTCACGGACTTCGCGAGTATCTGCCGTGTCTCCTCACTCTCGAACGTCATCACTGGGTCTGGCGCGTCCTCATCTTCGAGCGTGTCGACCAGCGACACCTTCTCGCCCTTCTCCCCGCCCGGCGACAACAGCTCGTCGAGCGCGACGACGGACACGAGGTTGATCTGGTTCAGCATGTCTTGCAGATCGTCGATCGAGATGCCGAGCTCGTCGGCCAGCTCGCCGTCGGTCGGCGGTCGTCGCAGATCGTTCTCGAGCTT
>VAYV01000082.1 GCA_005883175.1 Actinomycetota bacterium | reverse complement strand
TCACACCGACTTTAAGTCACACCGACTTCAAGTCACCTTTAAGTCACATGGTCCGCCTGCGTCGGACCCCTTCATACAACAGCCGCGGAGATCCCGCGGCCATTCGCAGCGCCGGAGGGACTCGAACCCCCAACCCCCGGTTTTGGAGACCGGTGCTCTACCAGATTGAGCTACGGCCCTCCGCGGTTGGGGCATCCCCCGCCGCTCGAACGCGAGTAAGTATACGGGCGTCTCGGATGGGGTGTAAAGCGACTGCGGTAGTGCGACAGCGCCATGACCTGCGTGAATGCGCTACGAGGTCGCCGGTTGCGCGCTTCGCGAGCCTCGGACCGCGCGCCACAATGCGTACGCGGCTCCGGCGGCGACGACCGCGACGCCGGCGGCAGATGCGATCGTGTCTTTGTGGTCGGAGACGAGGCGCACCACGTCGTCGACCGCGAAGGGAAGCACCGGTGCGAGCACACGACGCTGCGTGTGTTCCGCGGTGCGCTCCAGGATGCCTTCGAGCAGCCCTGCCGGCGGCTCCACCTCGCGCGCGGCCACCACCGCGAGACCGGTCCGCACACGCTCCAGCGAAGCCGACTCGGCGGTGCAGCTCACGCACGTTGCGACGTGGCAAGCTCGTCGGCAAGGCGCTGGCGCGCGCGGAAGAGCCGCACTTTCACCGCTCCTTCGGTCGTTCCCATCTGTTTTCCGATCTCGGCGCAGGTCCAGCCGTACACATCCTTCAGCACCACGACCGCTCGCTGCGAGTCCGGCAGCGTCGCCAGCGCCCGCTCGAGCAGCTCTGCATCCGCTCGCTCCTCGGTCCCGTCGCTCGCGGGGAGATCCGGCAGCTCCGACGGCTCCGTCGGAACCCCGCCGCGCGCCCTGCGTTTCACGTGGGTCAGCGCCGCGTTTGCAGCCACCCGGTACAGCCAGGTCGAGAAGTTCGCGTCCCCCCGGAAGCCGCGGAGCCCGCGCCAGACCCGGAGGTAGACGTCCTGTGTGACGTCCGCAGCATCGTCTGCGTTACCGACGATCCGATAGACGAGCGAATAGACGGGCCGGTGTGTCGACCGGACCAGCTCTTCGAACGCTCCGGGCTCACCGCGCCGAACCGACTCGATGAGCTGTTGCGGAACCTGCAAACAGGGCCTCCATGGGTTCCGACCCGGTTCCCTCGCTCCAGGTTACGGCCCCGGCTCAGCTTCGGTGAGAAAGCAGCAGGTCGTGGCGGTCTTTCCATCGGTCGAAGAATAGGTAGTGGTTCCGCTTCGACCGTTTGGCCCGCTCGGCCTCGTCGAGCGCCTCCCACCCCCGATGCGCGTGCCGCCGGACCGGCACGGGAACGACGACGGCCTTCAGACCCCGGCTTCGGATCTGGAAAGAGAGGTCGATGTCTGCGTTGCGATACCACTTGAACTTCTCGGAGAAGAGCCCTCGTTCGAGCAGCCCTCGCCTCGTCGCGATGAGGTAACCCTCGAGCGCGTCGACTTCCGGTCCCTCCGACGATTCCCACTCGCGCATCGACTCGCTCACCAGACCGAACGGGCCGACCAGGCCGACTGCGGGGTCGGCGAGCGCATCGCGCAGGGGCGTCAGGATGTCCCCCGTCGGCTCGATCGAAAGATCGACGAGGACGACGATCTCGCCGCGCGCGCCCTTCAGGCCGGCATTGCGCGCGGCGGCCCAGCCGACCTCGCGGTCCAGATGGATCACCCGAGTCGTACCGCCTCCCCACCCTTCAACGACGTCGGCGTCGGGGGACGCGTTATCGACGATGACCACCTCGGTCGACGAGAGATCGCAGCCCGCTTTGAGACCGTCGAGGAAGCGCTCGACGTCTGTCGGGAATCCTTCGTAGAGGAGGTGGAGCGAAAACTCCACCTCGGCAGGCGCGCCCAGCTCGGACGAGATCGTTGCCGGGTTCGCCGTTTCGTACGTCTTCGCCTTCTCGACGACCGCACCGTCGGCCGTGTCGCGCAGCTCGTAACCGGCTGAGGCGATCTCGTCGCGGATCTCATCCGCGCGCGCGAAGTCTTTCTTCGCGCGCGCGGCCTCGCGCAGACGAAGGAGCTCTTGGATGCGCGTGTCCTCCATCGAACGACCCTCGAGATCGCCTCAGAGCCCGAGGAGCCACTCGGTGTTTCCGCCGAACAGCTTCGCGCGCGCCTCAGCTTTCAGATCGGGAACCATCTTCTCGTACGTTCCGATCGGGTCGGCGATCCCCTCGGCGTGAGGCCAATCGCTGCCGAACATGAAGGTGTCTTCACCGCACAGCTCGATCAGGCCCGCAGGCTGCTCGTACGCGAGGGCGCCGACGCGAACCTGTCGGCGGATGTACTCGCTCGGCCGCAACGGAAGGTCTTTGAGCGGGCCGCCGTGGCGCGCGGCGTAGAAGCCCCAGGAACCGTCGAGCATGAGCAAGAACTGCGGCACCCAGTGCGCGGTCAGCTCGACGACGCCGACGCGGAGCTGTGGGAAGCGCTCGAACGTTCCGTGGATGGCCATGTTCGCGACGGCCACGGCCGGTGCGACCCACAAGAACGCCGATCCGAGCAGCTTGTCCACCGGTTCGGGATCGCCTTCGTACCACGCGGGGTCGAGCGGCTGCCGGAACGCACCGACGTGGAAGACGGGAGCGACGTCCGCGTCGCAGAACGCCTGCCAGATCGGATCGAAGTCGGGATGCGAGAGCGCTTTGCCGTTAACCGGTGCCGGGGCCGTCATCGCGAGCTTGATCCCCGCGTCGGCGAGCGCGCGCAGCTCCTGCGTGAGCCATTCGTGATCCCGCATCGTGACGTGGGCGACGCCGTAAAGACGGCCCCCGCCTTCGGACACGACCCCGGCCATCCACCGGTTGAACGCGCGCATGTTGCCGGTCAATGCCGGGAGATCATCCGACAGCGACTCCTCCCACAGGAGCCCGAAGTTCGGGAACACGACTGCGGCGTCGAGGCCGAAGTCGTCAAGCGCCGTGACGCGCGCCTTCGGGTCGGTGTACTCGGGAGGGAGCAGCTCGTCGTAGCTCGCCTCCGCCGGCTCTCGCGCTTCCATGCGGAGCCGTTCCTTGCCGATCAGCGATGGCTTGCCGGGCACTTGGATCTCCGCGGGATAAAGCCGCGCCCCGCGCCAGGTGAGCCACGCGTAACCCAGCTCGTCGTCTTCGATCGCGAGTGCGGCGTCGCGCAAAGACGGATCGATGTAGTCGCGCCACATCGTCCGCGGCTCGTGGAGGTGTTGATCTCCGTCGATGATCCGCCCAGTCATCGCAGCGCTCCGATCATGCGAGCGCGACGATCGCTTCTCCCTTGGCGACCGCCGCACCATCCTGTGTCGTCGCAACGAGATCGAGGCGGACGCGGTCGCCTTCGAGCTTCTCGGCAACCGTGCCGGCAACGGTCACGGTGTTCCCACCCTCGGCGGGGACGACGACCATCGCCGAGAATCGAGTCTTGAACCGCTCGACCACGCCGGGGTCCCCGGCCCAGTCGGTGACGTACTCACCCATGCGCCCCATCGTGTGCATGCCGTGCGCGATGACGTCCGGAAGTCCGACCGACTTCGCGAACTCCTCGTTCTGGTGGATCGGGTTCCCGTCGCCGGACGCGTTGGCGTACCGGACGAGATCCTCCCGGACGACCTTGTACGACCACGATGGAAGCTCTTGGCCTTGCGTGAGGTCCTTGGCAGCGATGCGCGCGCCCACGGCTCAGCCCTCCTGCGGCGCGGTGCCGCGCGAGACGATCGTCGAACGAGCGACGGCGACCTGCTCGCCGTCGGCTGTGCGGATGACGGCTTCGGTGACGAGCAGCTCGTTCCGTCCCTTTGCCGTGATCGCGGCGATCTTCGGCGTCGCGATCAGCACGTCGCCGGCTTTCACGGGGCGGCGGTACTCGTACTCCTGCTCGCCGTGCACGACGAGCGCGTAGTTCAAACCGAGATCGGGATCGAGCATCATCTCGGCGCTGTAGATGAAGTTCAGCTTCGTGAGATATGTGGGCGGTGCGATGATCGCCTCGTAGCCGGCTTCCTTGGCCGCGGCCTCATCCCGGTACAGTGGGTTTGGGTCGCCGATCGCGTCGGCGAACTCGCGGATCGACTCGGCCGTCACCTCGTACGGCGGCGCAGCAGCGAACTCGCGGCCTTCGAACCCTTTGTTGAGCGGCATCACATGCCTCCGATCTGGCCGCCGGTGATCGGGATCGTGACACCGGAGACGTAGTCGCTGTCCGGCGACGCGAGGAACGCATGGACGTTCGCGACGTCTTCCGGCAGTCCGTAGCGGCCGAGCGAGATCAGCATCAACGCCATCGTCCGCATCTGTTCGGGGATGCCGAGGTCTTCGCCTTCCTTCTTCGTTGCGGTCAAGCGGGTCTCG